>NZ_DAOLGP010000038.1:0-37979 GCF_035329545.1 Candidatus Neomicrothrix sp. | reverse complement strand
ATGAACGCGGTTGCGGTGACCGAGCCGGACTTTGGCTCCGACGTCGCCGGCGTCAAGGTGACCGCCACCCAGACCGATGGCGGCTGGCTGCTCAACGGCGTGAAGACCTGGTGCACCTACGGCGCCCGCGCGGATGTGCTGATGGTGCTGGCCCGCACCGACACCGACCGCTCGGTGGGCCACAGGGGCCTGTCGATGTTCATCGTGCCCAAGGAGCGCGGCGACGGCCACGGCTTCGAGCTGACCCAGGAGAACGCGTCGGGCGGCGGCAAGATGGAGGGCCGCCCGATCGACACGATCGGCTACCGCGGCATGCACAGCTACGAGGTGGCGATCGAGAACTGGTTCGTCCCCGACGAGAACCTCATCGGCGGCGAGGACGGCAAAGGCCGCGGCTTCTACTACCAGATGGCCGGCTTCGAGAACGGCCGTCTGCAGACCGCAGCCCGCGCCGTCGGCGTCATGCAGTCCGCCTTGGAGCAGGCCCGCGAGTACGCCAACAACCGGGTGGTGTTCGGCGAGAACATCGCCGAGTTCCAGCTGACCCAGGCCAAGCTGGCCCGCATGGCGGTCATCATCCAGGGCGCCCGCCAGTACAGCTTTGAGGTCGCCAGGCTGATGGCCAAGGGCGAGGGCGTGATGGAGGCCTCGATGGTGAAGGCCTACGTGTGCAAGGCGGCCGAGTGGGTCACCCGCGAGGCCATGCAGATCCACGGCGGCATGGGTTACGCCGAGGAGTACACGGTGAGCCGCCTGTTCGTCGACGCCCGCGTGCTGTCGATCTTCGAGGGCGCCGACGAGGTGCTGTGCGTCAAGGTGATCGCCCGCCAACTGGTCGGCCGCCACAACGCCGACAAGTAGCCGTCCTTGGGTAAGCGTCGCTCAGCCGGCTCCTCCCACCCCAGATCGGGTCTGCAGATTGCGGGCGGACGCAGGTCGGACCCACCTCGCCGCATCATCAGATCGGGTCCGTCGCCTCCCGGATTCGCAGCCCGATAGTGGGCACATCGATCAGCTCGCCAGCAGCAATCGCCATGATGAAGCCGTACGCCTCGTCGTTGCTCCACGTCAGCCGGTGCCCGTTGATCCCGAGGATCACGATCAGCGAGCCCAAGGCCAGCCGCTTGTTTCCGTCGACCAAAGCGTGATTGGTGCACACCGAATGCACCAGCGCCGCCCCCTGCTCCTCCAGCGTCGGGTAGGCAGGCTCGCCGAATGCCGAAGCGGCGGGCCGGGCCGCTGCCGACTCCAGCAATCCAACGTCGCGGATCAGAAGCGGCTCGCCCAGTATCCGCTCAGCGATGCGGAGCAGATCATCCACTCGCAGAAACAGCGTCACGCCGGTGCCTACTCGCCCAGCCGCCTGAGGGCCTCGTCATAGCGGGGAAGCTCCTGATCGAGCACCCGGTCGAGCAGCTCGACACGGCTGCGGTCCTCGATGTAGCTACGCACGGCCTCGCGAGCCACCTCCTGCATTGACCGTTGCTCCAGGTCCGCTCGCGCTTTCAGCGCAGCCGATTCGCCATCGGTGAGTCGCAGCGTCATCGCCATGAAGCCAGTGTACCCGAGCGGTATCACGAGCGATACCGCTCGGTGCCCCTCGACCGAGGGTCGTGGCGCCGGCGCACTCAAGGCCGGTCGAGGCCGGCCGCACGCGCCTGGATCACGGCATCGGTCCGATCGAGCGCCGGCAGCTTCATCAGGATGTTCGAGACGTGGTTGGCCACGGTTCGGGGGCTGATCGTCAGCGACCTGGCGATCGTCTGGTTGGCCTCGCCTCTCGCAAGATGGCCCAGCACCTCAAGCTCGCGGTCGGTCAGCATCGGGAAGGGCCGCTCCGCCACCGGAGCCGGTCGTCGGTGTACAAGCCGTTCGACCATCCGGGAATCGAAGACGGCGCCTCCCGCTGCGACCGTCCGGATGGCGTGCGGCAACTGGTCGGTTGTCGAGGCCTTGAGGATGTAGCCCGACGCCTTGGCTTCGATCGCCGCCGCCAGGCTGGCATCGTCCTCGACCATCGACAGCACCAGCACCACCACCTCGGGATGCCGTTCCAGCACCAGCCGGGTGGCGGTGATCCCATCCATGCCAGCCATGTTGACGTCCATCACCACCACATCCGGACGGGTGGCATCGACGACGGCCAGCAACGCTTCGCCGTCGGCGGCGTCACCCACCAGTTCGAGATCGTCCAACGAGTCCAGCAACGTGGCGATGCCCGTCCGGATCAACGCGTGGTCGTCGGCGACCACCACCCGGATGGTGACGGGCTCGCCCATCAGCTGACCGGAACCGCGCACGAGACGGTCGCCCCGACGTCGCCGTCGACGATGCTGAACCGGCCGCCGAGGCGCTCGATGCGGTGCCGCATCGAGCCGACGCCCACACCGGGGGTGAAGCCGCTTCCCAAGCCGCCCCCGTCGTCGGTGATGGTGAGCAACAGGTCCCGGTCTCGTCGCAACTCGACGCAGCAGCTCTGGGCAGCGGTGTGTCGCAGCACGTTGGTCACCGCCTCGCAGGCGACGGCGAGGATGGCGGATTCGATCGCGGCGGACAACGCCCCGAGGTCACCGATCGTCACCCGCATATCGACCGGCCTGGCGCTGGTCAGGCTGGCGATGCGTTCCAACAGCGCTTCTCGTAGCCCGGATGCGGCCACCATCGAATCGCCCAACTGGTCGATGTAGGTGCGGATCTCGTCGACCCCGTCCCGCAGCTCGGCCCGGGCGTCGTCCGCCAGCACCCTGGCCGCGTCGGGTCGACCAGCATTCAGGTGATTGGAGATGGCGTCCAGCCTGAACACCACCGAGGTGAGCCGCGGCCCCAGCCCGTCGTGAAGATCCCGCTGGTACCGGGAGCGCTCCTCGTCTCGAGCGATCAGCAGGCGGTCCCGGGCCACCTGGAGGTGATCCGCCGCACGGCGCGCCGCCACGACTGCGGCGACGGCGTCGGCCAGCGAGTTCAGCAGCGGTCGGTCGGCCTCGGTCAGGCCGTCGGTACCCCGCCGCGCCGCAATCTGCAGTGTGCCGACCCGCTCCCCGAGGTGCCGGAGCTCGAGCCGGTCGGCGGCGGGCAGGTCGGTGTCACCGACCTGAGCGAGCACATCGCCGTCGTCGGCCCTCACTGCGGCGCCCGGCAGCCGAAGTTCGGCGCAGATCGATGCGAGCAGGCGGTCGAGGGCGTCATCGACGTCCGACGCCTCCGCCTGTCCGCGGCCGACCGATGCCAGCACCGAGTACGGGTCGTCCCGCCGCCCGTAGAAGAACCGGTTGACCCGGCGCCGGACCACCAGCGACAGCGGTCCGAAGGCAAAGACGGCCACCATCGCCCCCACCGTCGCCGGCAGCGGTCCGAACCCACCGACGGCCACGGCCGTCACCACCACCACCGCGCCGTACACCCCCAGTGCGACGGCCAGCAGAGCTGCGGCCAGCGCCGATCGCCGCAGCACCACCCCTGCCTCGTAGACGTCCCACTTCAGGATGGCCACCACCAGGAACATCTGGAACGCGAAGGTTGTGCCCACGGCGACGAACGGGCCGATCCACACCGGGAACACGACAACCAGTGGTGCCACCAGCGAGCTCCCGATCGACAGCAGGAACACCCAGCGGTACTGCCGCCGCTCGACGCCCGAGGCCCTCCACCAACGGGTGGCGATCAGGCCAAGAATCACCAGGTTCAGCACCAACGTCAGGGCCAGGCAGGCGCCGCCGACCGAGTCGACGATGCCTTTCAGCCCGGGGACGCCGGCCGGGTTCAGCGTGTGCACCGGGGCACCGTCGGGATTGTCCGGCGTGGTCACGATCAGCCCGGGCCGCAACGCCGCCGCCACCATCGAGACGCCCGTCGAGACCGCGACGATCCCGATCAGCACCCGATCCAGCCGGCCGCGGGGCACCCGACGGGGGAACAGCACGACCACGACGGTGATCACGGAGTCGTGCACCAGCCACAGCCACGACACCACCCACATCGACCAGGCCACCAGCGCTGCATGGTCCGGGTAGGCCACTCCGGCGATCCCGGCGGCCATCCCTGTGATCGCCGTCGATAGGCCTGCGATCAGGTACAGCCGGCCGATCCACATGCCGGGTCGGCGGCTCAGCAGCCACCACCCGGCCACGGCGAAACCGGGCGTGAACGTGACGAAGATCCATTCGCCCACGATCTGATCCGTCCCCTGTTGGACGGTCACGACCGCCAGCGGGATGGTGGCCAACGCGCACACAGCCGTGACCGCAAGGGTCAGGACCCACGGCCACGGCAACGACGCGAGCGGCCTGCGCAGCGGAGCTACTCCATCACGCAGCGGAGCTTCTCCGTCACGCAGCGAAGCTTGTACGGCCGGCTGGCCGTCAATGGTCATGTCGTCATCGTCGCACCGGGCGAGCCCGATGTCATGGGAAAGGGTCACGACGCGGTCGTGCAGATCTCACGGGTGATCGGCACCGGTCGCCCATGACGGCGTGATCGCCACCGAGGTCCACTCGGATCATGAACAATCAACTCAAGCAACGCAGCCATCAACAACCAACCAAGATCCGTCGCGCCTCTCGGTGCGGCGCCGCCCTCGCCGGTGTGCTCCTGCTCACCGGCGTCGCAGCGTGCGGCGACCAGGACAGCCCCCCGCAGGCGGAGGCCGAAGCGACCGTGGCCAGGCCGAAGAGCGAGATCAGGCTGAGCGACACGGCAATCGACATGCCCGCTCAGATGCCGGGCGGCCTGGTCGACGTGCAACTCGACGCCTCGCCGAGCACCAAGCGCAGCCACCACCTGGCCTTCTTCCGCCGAAACGACGGGGTCAGCGTGAAGCAACTCGAGCAGGCCAGCGACGCCGAGTTCGACTCGCTGGTCACCTACGAGGGCGGCAACGCCCAGGTGAACGCCGGCGCATCGCAGGCGGTCACCTTCGACCTCGACCCCGGCAACTACACCGTGATCGACTTCGACGAGCAGCAGAACATGCTCATCGCAGAGACCACGGTGGGTGCCCCGACTGAGGGAGCCGCCGAGCCGACCGCCAAGGGAACGATCAAGCTCGGACCGGGCATGAAGATCACGCTGCCCAAGGGGTTCGACGGCAGCGGCGTGTGGAAGGTGGTCAACGACGACCCGTCCATGCCCCACGAGGCGGGGGTGGGCAGGCTCGCTCCGAACAAAACGAGCGCCGACGCGGTCGCCTGGGCCAAGGACTTCAACGGCCCTCCGCCGCTGGAGACCGTGGGCGGGTTCGGGGCGATCAGCCCCGGCCATCAGGGGTGGGTCGACCTCGGCCCGAAGCTGGACCCGGGCAACTACCTCGTGTACTGCGCCCTGCCCGGCAGCGACGGCGTGCTCCATCTGGCCATGGGCATGGCCACCGAGTTCCCCGTCAACTGAAAGGACACGTCATGGTTCAACTTGCAGCACTGTTGCTCGGCTTTCCGGCCGGCTACCTCATCCGCAACAAGCACCTCGCTCTCGTGGCGATGGGGGTCCTCCTGACGGCGTTGCTCGTCGTCCAGACGATCGCCGTCGGACACGACGACCGCATCGACGCCATCTACTGGGTGATCCAGGCGGTCACCTATGCGGTGGCGGGGGGCCTGGTCGTGTGGGGACACCCCGTCTCGACCAACCGCCGTGGGGCGACGCAGCAACCGGTCGTCACCCATCGGTAACTCGGAGCGTCGCTCAGGGCCGGATCGGGGCGGGGCGAACGGCGGATGGTGAACCGGACGTTGCGGACGTCGGCGCCGCCAGAGGCTCAGACGCGCTGGCCCAGTTCGGCCTTGGCGACGATCGTTGCGATCCGTCGCCGGCGCGTCGAGTCCTGAGCGGCGCTGACCACCGACCACAGCATCATCTTGCGGGCGCTGGGGGGAAATCCGTCCCACGCGAGCCGGGCGCACGGATTGGCATCGAGCGCCACACGCAACTGGTCCGGCTCGATCAGATCCTCCACCTGGTCGTAGATCGTCCACCAGCCGTTGTCCCGAGCCACCCGAACCGCCCGGCGACCGGCCTCGGTCATCAGCCCGGCCGCTTCCATCCCCGCGACCCGCCGACGGTTCAGCCGGGTCCAGGAACTCTTCGCCCGGCGCGGGGTCAGCAGCTTGAGCCCGCGGTCATCGTCAAGCGTGTTGACCGTCGAGTCGATCCATCCGAAACAGATGGCCTCCTCGTTGATTTCGGGGGACGGGCACCGGGGTCCCGCTGTCGGCGTCCGCCACGAACACAGCCAGACACCCTTCTCCACCGCGTGGTTCTCCTCCAGCCAGGCACGCACCTGATCCCGGGTCTGGGCGTGGTAGATCGGATAGCCAAACTTCCACGTGGCCGGATGGCTCGACGACGACTGCGGCACGTTTGCCATCACCACAGGCTACGGCCCAGCCGTCACCACCGGGCCGTGTCCGGGGTAGTCACCGGCCGCGCAGGAGCTGGTTGACCCGGGCGGCCTGCCTGGTCAGATGCTGACGCTCCGGCACGCTGGTCCCCTGGCGCGCCGCTTCGGCATACAACTCAGCAGCGGTCGGGAGGGCTCCGTTGCATTCGTGCAGATAGGCCGCCACCGCGCTGCGTCGGGGCACGCCCTCGGCGACCTCCGCCAGCGCCGTCAGGCCCGAAGGCGCTCCGTCGGCCTCGCACACCACCACCGCCCGGTTGAGCCGCACGACGGGTGTGTCGGTGAGCCCGAGCAGCTCGTCGTACCACTCGACGATCTGGATCCAGTCGGTCTCCTCGACGCTTGGCGCGTCGGCGTGCAGCGCCGCGATTGCAGCCTGGGCCTGGTAGGGCCCAAGCCGGTTCTCGGCGAGCGCCCGCTGCAACAGCGTCACACCTTCGGTGATCACCCCGACGTCCCACAGGCTGCGGTCCTGTTCGGCCAGCGGCACCAGGCTGCCGTCGGCGCGGGTTCGGGCCGGTCGCCGGGCATGGTGCAACAGCATCAGGGACGCCAGCCCGGCCACCTCGGGGTCGTCGACGACGCGGGTCAACCGCAACGCCAGCGAAATGGCCTCGGCCGCCAGGTCGACGTCGCCGAAGTAGCCCTCGTTGAACATCAGGTACAACACGTGCATCACGGCGACGAGATCGCCGGGCTGGTCGAGGCTGACGCCGGACACCTTGGTCTTGGCCCGGCTGATGCGTTGAGCCATCGTCGCCTCCGGCACCAGGTACGCCTCGGCGATCTGGCGGGTGGTCAGCCCCCCGACCGCACGAAGCGTCAGCGCAACCGCCGACGCCGGCGACAGCACCGGGTGAGCGCACAGAAAGTAGAGGGCCAGCGTGTCGTCGGCACCCGACGCGTCGCCCGGCTGCGGTTCGGTGGCCACGCGACGTTCCCGGTCGCTGCGGGCCGATTGCGACCGCACCAGGTCGAGGTACGACCGCCACGCAACGGTGGTCAGCCAGGCCGTGAGGTCGTCGGGCTCGGTCCGCTCCCACGCTCCGAGCGCTTTGATCAGCGCCTCCTGCACGGCGTCCTCGGCCGTCGCGAAGTCGGCTCCGCGACGGACGAGGACGGCCAGCACCTTGGGTACTGACGAGCGCAGCAGCGATGTGTCGACACCCACCGGCGTGGTCAGACGTCCGCTGACGAGGGGGCCGACATGAACTTTCGCAGCTCGAGCCATTCGTGAATTGGCTCGCCGCCCGCACCAGGCGCAGCGGAGAGCTCGCCGGCGATCTCGATGGCACGCTCCTCACTCTCGACGTCGATCACCAACCATCCGGCGATCAGGTCCTTGGACTCGGCGAACGGCCCGTCGGTGACGGGCGGCTTACCCGCGCCATCGGAGCGAACCCACATCCCGTCCGGCGACAGGCCCTGGCCGTCGACGAACTCGCCCGTCGTCTCCAACCGCGAGTTGAGGTCGTGCATGAACTGAACGTGGGCATCCACCTCGTCGGGTGACCATCGATCCATCGCAACGTCGTTGATCGGGGCCGGCGCTCCCCGGTAATGCTTGAGCAGCAGGTACTTGGCCATGTCGTTCTCCTTGGTGTGGAGCGACCGGGGTGGTCGCACTCATCTTGATGACGGAGCCGCCGTCGGGTACTCGACATCGTGCGTCAACAAAATGCACCGATGCCCGTTCCACCTAACGACTTCGGCTGGAGGGGTGACAGTGTTGCCCAATGGCCGACCTTCCACCCCGCCCGCCAGCCCGGTGAGCGACGTTGACGTCGTCGTCGTCGGTGCAGGCATCAGTGGCCTGGCCGTCGCCGACGGGCTGATCAGGGCAGGCCGCTCCGTCCGGGTTTTCGAGGCCGGACCGTCGCTCGGTGGCCGGATCCGGTCGGTTGAGGTACCCGGCGGGCACGCCGACCTGGGCCCCACCTGGTTTTGGCCCGGCGAGCAACGGGTCGCCCGCCTGGTCGACGAGTTCGGGCTGCCGGTTCACGATCAGTGGACCACCGGCGACGCGCTCGTCGCCGCCGACGGGGAAGTTCGACGCATCGATCGTCCGGTGATGCCGCCGTCCTACCGGTTCACCAACGGCGCCATCTCGCTCGTCGACGGACTGGCGGGCCGACTGCCCTCCGGCACGGTGACGGTCGACTGCCCGGTCACGCGGGTGGAGCGAGCCACCGCTCACCTCACCGTCCACACCTCCGGGGGAGTATGGACCGCCGGCGCCGTCATCATCGCCGTCCCGCCGTCGCTCGCCATGGACAGCGGGATGATCGACCCGGACCATCTCGAGCCGTCGGTCGCCGAAGCGGCGTCGTCGATCCCGGTGTGGATGGGCGGCGTTACGAAGGCTGTGGCCATCTATCCCGAGCCGTTCTGGCGACAACTCGGGCTGTCCGGAACGGCCTTCGGCCCAGGCCAGCCGTTCGGTGAGGTTCACGACATGAGCGGCCCGAACGGCACACCCGCCGTGCTTTTCGGGTTCGCCCAGGCGCCGCTCGCGGATCCAGCCGAAGCGTTCGTCGGACAGCTGACCGCCCTGTTCGGGCCGAAGGCCGCAGAACCGGCTCAGGTGCTGGCCGTCGACTGGGGCCGGCAACCGTTCACTGCGCCGACCCGCCTCGGACACACCAACCGCTACGACCTGTACGGATCGCCGCACCTCACCACGCCGAGCTGGGCGGGTCGGCTCCACTGGACGTCGACCGAGACCGCCACCACCGCGCCGGGCCACATCGAGGGAGCCCTCGCCGCAGCCGAGCGAACCCTCGGGGCCCTTCTCGCTGGCTGACGAGCGGACCCTCGGGCCTAATTGGCCGCTTTCATTCGGAACCAGCCGAAGGCGGACGCCGCCAAGATCACGGCCACTCCGATGAGGGCGAGCCAGAGCACACCTTTGATGACGGCGCCCAAGACGCCGAATAGAAGCAGGACGATCACGATGAGCAGGAAGGCAGTCACGAAGACCCACTACCCGTTCGGTCGAGGAAGAAACCCTGCGACGCCCTGGGTTTCGATACGGGGCCGTCACCTTCAACTTGTGCGCCGATTGGATCTGGGGCCAACCGAAGACGATCGTGGGGCTCGGGAAGCCGGTCAAAGTCCGGCGCTGTGCCTGCGCACCCAACCAAAGGAGACCCTGCGAGGTCACCACATCGATTTGGCATCGGCCTGGTGACGCTGGTGTTTGCGGCCATCGGCGTTGGGTGCGGATGTGCATCCACGCCTCCACCACCCCCGCCCGGGCCGCACACCTGCCCGCCTGCAGCGGCGGGCCAGCTTCGCCACGCTGACCAAGCGGTAGCGCCTACCCCTCAGACGACGTCGCGCCGCTCGACGGCGACGAGACCGATCGCCGCCGGGACGAGCGCCCAGGTGGCGAGTGCCGCCAGAGCCGCCGGTGTGCTGACGTCGGTTCCGGCGCCGGCGAGCACGTTTGCGAGGATGTTGGGCATCCAGGATGCGGTGTCGTTCGCCATCTGCACGATCAGCGGTGGGGCGATGATGAGCGCGATGGTGGTGCCGGTGACGGCCCCGCCAACGGAGCGCACGATCGAACCAAACCCGGCGCCGAATACCGCACCGGCCGCTCCGGCGAACGCGGCGGCGCCGAGGAGTCGCAGCACGTTGCCGGCCGACAGGAGGAAGCCGTAGTCGGTGGTGGGCAACGCCAACGCAACGGCGGCAATCGTCAGTGCCGTGCCGACGACGCTCAGCACGGCTCCGCCGACTGCGACCGCACCGAGCTGCGCCCCGACCGCCCGGTGCCGTCGGGGCGAGGCGAGAAACATCGGAATGACGGTGTGATGCCCGTATTCGCGGGCGACGGCGATCGCACCGAACAGTGCGGCGAGGATGAAGCCGTTGGCGGCGAACGCAACCAGCGATTGCTGGTCGGCAGCGGTCGAGATGAAGGTTTTGGAACCGTCCATGTCGGTACCGGCAACGACGATGACCGCGTTGATGACCGCAAAGGCGAGCAGCACCCCAAGGAACGCCAACGGCATCTTGGTACTGGTGAGCTTGCGAAACTCCGATCGAACCAGTCGTCTCATGGTCATGGCGTGAGGCCCTCCTCGGCGGTGGTCAGGTCGGAGGTCCAACCCAGAAACAGCTCTTCGAGCGATTCCCCGTGTGGCGACAGCTCGTTCAGGGCGATGCCGTTGGTGAAGGCCCGGTCGCCGATCTCGTCGATCGGCATGCCGCGAACGACCAGCGTGTTGGTTGCGTGGGCCGACGTGGTGGCGCCCTCGCCCTCGAGCACTGCGGCGAGTCGATCCGACTCGCGGGCCCGGACGAGCGACGCCGGCTGCTGTAGATCTGCGAGGGCACCCTGGGCGACCAATCGGCCCTCGTTGATGACGATGACATCGTCGACCAGGTGCTCGACCTCCCCGAGCAGGTGGCTCGACACCAGCACCGTCCCGCCACCTGCGGCGTGGGCACGGAGCAGGTCGCGCAGCGTTCGGGTGCCCTGGGGATCGAGCCCGTTGCCCGGCTCGTCGAGGATGAGCACCTTCGGCTCACCGAGGAGCGCAGCAGCAAGGCCGAGGCGCTGACCCATGCCAAGCGAGTAGGCGCCCGCTCGTCGGTTCGCTGCGTGGGCGAGCCCGACCTGTTCGAGCATCTCGTCCACCCGCGAGTGAGGGGTACCGGTGGCATCGGCCAGAATCATCAGATGGTTGCGGCCGCTTCGGCCCGGGTGAAAGGCGTTGGACTCGAGCAGCGCCCCAACGGTGCGGGCGGGGTTCGCCAGATCGCGGTAGCGGCGACCGCCGATCGTGCACGTCCCTTGGTCGGCGGCGGCAAGATCGAGCATGACCTTCATGGCCGTGGACTTGCCGGAGCCGTTCGGCCCAAGAAATCCGGTCACCCGGCCGGGCGACGCCACGAAGGTGAGGTCATCGACCACCGTGTGGTCGCCGTAGCGCTTTGTGAGGTGATCAACGCGAAGGACAACGTCACCTTCGGCCGAAGCGTCCTCCGGGTTCCGTCCCGTCGGTGCAGCGGATGCGTGCGATTCCGGTCTCATAGGTCGTTACCTCGCTGAAACGTGTGCGTTCTTTCGTCGTGCGTTCGGTGCATGCGTCGTCCGCGCGTCACCCTAGGGGCCCACCTGTCGAAGTTCGGCAGCGTCGTTCGTCGCCGTTGGCGTAGGATCGCAAGACGTGGGGACGACAGCAACCGTCTTGGCAGCTGCAGCGCTGGTAGCGCTTGTTGCGGCCGTCGCCTGCCTGGTCCAACTTCATCGCGTGGCGCCCGACGTGGCACCGTTGCATGACCCGGTCAGCGACTACGGCGCCGGCCCGCACGCTGCGTGGTACCGCGCTCAGGTCGTTTTGGTCGGGCTCGCGTCCGTCGCCATCTGGGTTGGGTTGCGGTCGGCGGATCTCGACGGCGACGGCAGCACCTGGCTGCTCGTCTTCGCGATCAGCCGCGTGCTGATCGCCGGGTTCCCGACCGACCTGCCCGGGGCCGAGCGGACCAGCACCGGCATCATCCACAACCTGCTCGCGGCCACGGCGTTCGCGTCCATCGCGATCGCAGCCAGCAGACTCGGAGGCGGACTCGCGGACAGTCCGTCGTGGGTCTTTGCCGGCTCGTGGTTCGGGTGGCTGGGGGCCTTGGTGGCGATCACCGCCGTCGCGCTGGCGGTCGCCTGGCTTGCCCCCTGCATCTTGCGCACCTACTTCGGCCTGGTCGAGCGGTGTTGGTATGCGGCGATGTTCGCCTGGCTGGTGGCCACGGCGGTTGGTCTGCTCGTCGGCTGAGCGGACCTGAGACCGCTCGTTGACGCACGCCCATCGGTGATGACCGCCAAACCGCGTGGGCAGCGCCCCGCCACGATTGGGCTTCTCATACCCCCATGGGTATGGTCAGGACCCGACCTCTGAGACGCCCGCGACGGAGTGATCATGGCCGAAACCCCCACCACCGCCTGCCCCAATTGCGGGACGCCCGCCACAGACCAAACCCACTTCTGCGCCTCGTGTGGCACCGAACTGCCGATGCAGGTTGAGCCCCAGGTGGACGGCGCAGCGCCACGAGCGTGGTGGGTCATCGGCGGGGTCGCAGTGGCTCTCATCATTGCGGGGATCGCAGCGGTTCTCCTGCTCCGCAATGACGGGTCTATCTCCACCGAGGACGTGGTCGCCGAGCCCGGTGCCACCGAGACAACCCTTTCGACGACCACCGGGGTGCCGCCCGGCGACGCCCAGCCCGGCGCAGGCGACACCGAAGCGACGCAGGCGCCGACCTCCGAAGATGCAGCGGCGAGCACCGCCCCCAGGCAGTCGCCGACGACCAAGGGTTCGCAGGCGACCACAGCCGCGCCGAGCCCGACCACAGCGCCAACGACCGCACCCGAGGCGGCTCCGACCGACCGAAGCGAAGTGGCCGCTGGACTCGTCGGTGAGGCCATCGAGAACTGCGGAGGGCTTGGCTTTGTCGACACCATCAAGGGTTCCCCGACCGGCAACGACAGCATCTACAAGGTTGAGGCCCGCTTCGTGTGGGACGATTCCGACCCGTTCACCGCCTCCTACACCGTCGACGTCGACTCGGGCAGCATCACCGCCGCCGATTCGGAGGCGGCGTACCTGGCCTGCCTGTGACGGGCAGTTCCACTTCGGTCGCTCAAGTGCGATGATCGAATCCATGCTCGACCATCTCTCCATTCAGTGCTCCGTCAGCGGTCTGTGGCCGCGCCGAACCAGGCGGTAAGCGCCGCGTGCAGATCGTCCTGGCCGACGTCGCCGGTCCAGGCGACGTAACCGTCGGGGCGGATCAGCACTGCGGCGGGAGCCGGCACCTCGCCGATCACCGGCAGCTCCCACGCCCCGCTGTGCGTGGCGACGACCACGGTGACCCGATCGGCCCACACCCCGGGGTCGACGTCGCCCGAGCCGGCGAGATCCAATAGGACCGGCCGGGCCTTCTGGAGCAGATCGAACACCCGGATCCGTCCGTCGGCGGTGTCGAGTTCCAGGTCGGGCATCCGCCGTCCCACCAGCGGGTGGCTTCCGCCCAGGTCGTAGTGGACGTCGAGGCCGGACAACATGGCGGCCACGTGGCGACGTGGTTCGTCCATCTCGAGCAGTTCGCCCATCGCGTCACGTAGCGCCTGGTGCCGATCATCGGCCTTGGCGAGCGCCACCTGGACCATCGTGTTGCGCAGCACCCGGGTGCCGACCGGGTGGCGCTCGGCCGTGTAGGTGTCGAGCAGGCTGTCCGGTGAGATGCCGTCGACCACCTGGGCGAGCTTCCAACCCAGGTTGACCGCATCCTGAACGCCGATGTTGAGGCCCTGGCCGCCCTGCGGCGGGTGGACGTGGGCGGCATCGCCGGCCAGCAGCACCCTCCGGTCGCGGTAGGTCGTCGCCTGGCGGGTCATGTCGGTGAACCTGGAGATCCAGTCGGCGCTGCGCAGGCCAAAGTCGCTGCCGTACACAACCTTGAGTGCGGCGCGCAGGTCGTCAAGGTCGGGGCGGCCCTCGCCGAGCTCCCGTTCGGTGAGCACCACGCGCATCAGCCCGTCGTTGCCGCTCGGGCCGATGCCGTGGGTGCCGAGGCTGTCGTGGCGCATCCCCACCTCGGGTTCGCCGTCCATCACCACCTCGGCGATGATCCAGCTGGTGCCTGCGTCCAACCCGACAAAGTCGATGCCGGCGGCCGTCCGCACCGTGCTGCGGCCACCGTCGCACCCCACCAGAAACTGACTACTCAGCACCCGACCATCGGACAGTTCGGTCAGGACGCCGTCATCGTCCTGGACGAAACCGGCCACGTCGGTCTGCCGGTAGAACGGCACCGCGAGCTCGTCGACCCAGCCGGCCAGGATCGGCTCGAACTCCTTCTGCCACAACGCCAGCACGTAGGGGTGACGGGTCGGGAAATCGGTGATGTCCAGCCAGATCCCGGAGTAGCCGAGGGCCGGGTGCGTCTGCCCGGCCTCGACGAACCGATCGACGATGCCGCGCTGGTCGAGCACCTCGAGCGTGCGGGCATGCAGCCCACCCGCCCGGGAGCCGTCCAGGCTCTGGTCCGCTCGCCGTTCGACGATGGCGACATCGACGCCCGCAAGGGCCAGTTCTCCCGCCAGCATCAATCCGGTCGGCCCACCTCCTGCAATAACCACCGCATGCTCTCGCGCCGACGCGTCGTGTTGGTTCATCAATCGCTCCCCTGTTCTACCGGCCGAGCTGACTGCCATCGCCCGGTGGCGCTGCTGGTCGGCGCGCCCGGATCGGGCTCGCGGTGAGGTTGACGAAACCAGAAATCTGCACTTGCTACAAGCCCCCCGATACGCCCTACATTGAGAATGGCGAGACCGGCCGACAGCGGGGCGCACCCATGGCATGCGCCGCGTGCAACGGGACCGGTCAGAGACCCAGCGCAGCCCGCAGACGTTCGGGGCTCATGCCGACGTCACCCGCTTCCAGCTCCGGGAACGTCGCCAGCAGCCGTATCAGCTCTTCGCGGGCGATCGGGTCGGCGGCCGCATCGCGAGGCGTCCGGCCACCCAGTGCCGGAATGGGGCTGTCGAGCCACTCCGCTTCGTAGTTCGCCATGTGTGCTTCCATCGCGGCCCGAATCTCAGGGTTGGCCAGCAACTCGGACTGATCGGGCAGAGCGGGTGCGTCGCTTGAGTCGATCTCGTCGAGATCGACCACCTCCGTGCTCAGATGGACGGCGTCCGGCAGGTGCTCGGCGACCAGCTCGACGAGTTCTCCGGCCCGTTCGGCTGAGTTGACGTTGCCCTCGATCGTGTCGCCGTCCAGCCGGAGCGATGCGACCACCGCACCCGATTGGTTGGCGGTGCCGCGCACGAGCGTCCAGGCCCCTCCTGCATCGGTGAAGCCCGCCCGGGTGAGCGCAACGGTCACGTCGGAGTCGTCGGGCAACGACCAGGTGATCGTGGTTGGCTCCATGTCCTGGCCGTCGGTGTTTCGCATGACGGGCGCTCGATGCATCGAGCCGAGTAACGCAACCAACGCATCAGGATCCTTCTCGTCCAGCACCGACAGGGCGTCCTGGACTAAGTCCGGCCGCAGTCCCATGAAGCCTGAAAAGGCGCGGTAGATATCGCCTACCGGCAGCGGACGGCCAATCAGGAGCGTCCCGGGCGTCGACGCCGGGCCATCCTCCACGTTGACGACTTCGATCGATTCGCCGGTGGCGAGGTCACGAACCACGATGACGTCCGGACCAGTCGACTCGACCTCAAACACGCTGCGGTCGACCAGTTGCCACTGCTGGGCCAGAAGCATCTCATCGTCTGGCAGGGTTGATCGCCGACCGTCGAGGAAACGCTGACCGAGGTGCTCCTCGTGAAGCACCATGTCGGGGATCATCGGCGCCTTAACCATCTCCACCCAGCGATGGGGCTCGTCCATGGCACCGGTCATCGCCCAGGCGAGCGAGTCGATCGATTCCTCTTCCTGCTCCCGAACGAAACGGACCATCTTGTGGTAGAGCCAAAGTGAGCGGTCTCCGATCGGGTGCAGCTCGCGCCCCAGGTGACACACCTTGTACTTGCGGCCCGATCCGCACGGGCAGCGTTCGTTTCGACGCGCCATCGGCCTCGGCTGGTTGTCGGCCCACACCTCCACCTCCTCGTTGAGCTCACCGATCAACTGCCGATACCCGAAGGACAACAGGGCCATCCTGGGGAGGTCGTCGGCCAGCCGCTCGGCCGCCGTCAGAAGCCGCCTGGCTTCCTTGGCCTGGCTGCGCTCGATGGCGAGCCGGGCCCGGTCGATCAACACCGGCAGGTGATCGATGTCGGAGGGCAGCCCATCGAGCAACACGGCCGCGTCATCAACGTCGCCGCTGACAAGCTGGCAGTGGGCGACCAGCCAACCTGCGGACCAGCTGGTCGGGTCGTCCTCGAAGACCGCAGCGATCGACTCGGCCCATCCTCTGGCGGCGTCGCACATCTCGGCACCGGAGCATTCGGAGGCGACGATGTTGGCGACCGGCTTCCGCTCGAGCAGCGCCTCGAACAACGCAGGGGACATCTCCTGATCCTCGGAGGTTGTCCCAAACGCGATCGGGCTCCCCCCACCGTGAAGCCTGATCGCCCCCAGCAGTATCTGCGCAGCCAGCGCGTCCTCGGCGTCGACACCCCACCGGAGCATGGCCAGACGCTCGGCCTCTGCGGCGGCGAAGGTCTCGGGATCAAGGTCGGCGGGCACGACCCAGGGCCGCTCGAAGCGCAGACCAGCTGCGGCGAGCAGGTCGGCCGACGGCGCCAGCGGGTCGCCCACAAACAGCGAACCGTCAGCGCGGAACGCCTCCTGGAGCAACGTCGACACCTCGCTCCGCGGGACGTCGACCAGTTCGTCGCGGTCATGGGGTTGGTACTGCTGAACCTCTGCAACAGCGTCGAACGCCGCCCGCACGGCAGCGGCACGAGCGGGTTCAACCGGGGGCGGATCGGCGAGCCGCTCGATGACGAGCGCTCCCTGTCGGACGCGAAACGCCACCCACGAGTCGGCGAACTGGTTCAGCCATCCTTCGGGGCCCACCAGGACGTCGGTGTCGACATCGTCGATGAGCCAGCCGTCGCTCTCGACGGCGCCGATCCGCTCACCGGTCTCATCGAACAGGTCGACCGGGCATTCCACGAGCCACCACCCGATCACGTCCAGCGTCGGGTACATCAGGAGGTAGTCCTCTGCGGCGGTCTCGGGGTCGATCCACACGCTGAACGCCACCCCCTCCGTCAGGCCGGGGAGATACCCCACTGTGTCGCCCATCTCGAAGAAGCGGGTGTCGCCCTGGATCCCGCGCTCGAGGGTCTCCGCTCCAATTCGATACCCCGCCTCGACCAGCCGATCCTTGAGCTCGGTGCGGGGGACCACCCCACCACCGATCACCTCGGCGAGGGCGGCACCAACATCTTCGTCACTCATCACCATCGGGCCAGCATGGCACCATCGCGAGCATGCCCACGGCACGTCGGCGCCCACCCTTGAGGCCTTTCGTACAACCGGGCAACAAGCGGCCCCTACCGCTACTCGATCTCGAGCATGCAGAGCTCGGGCGAGGCGTCCAGCCAGGCTTGGCCCCCGACCGGAATGGTCAGGATGGGGTCGGTGTGGCCGAAGTCGAGGTTGGCGACGATCGGTAGTCCATCGAGACGTCGGTTGGAATCGATGATGTGTTGGAGCTTCGACCGGGTCATGTCGACGGAGGCTTGAAACCGGCCGATGAGCACTCCCCTGACGCCCTCAAATCCGGGTTGGTGGCTCAACGAGGTGAGCTGGCGATCGAAGTTCTCGGGGAACGACAAATAGTCGTCCTCGAGGAACAGCACTGAGCCGTCCAAACCCGGCATGTGTTCGGTGCCCTGCAGGAGACTGAGCGTGCTGAGGTTCCCGCCGATCAGCTGGCCTGAAGCTTCCCCAGATGTCAGAACCCATGGACCGTCTGTCGAGCGCTCGGTCCTGTCGTCCTGATCGAGATACCAGGCGTCGTCGGTCCAGCGTGCGGAGTGGTCGACCTGACGGCGGGCCGGGTTGAACAGCGCGTCGACGAACCGCTGCTGCGTGCCCTCGAAGTGCCGCTCCATGCCGAACGTCGAGTAGTGCGGGCCGGAGTAGGTGACCAGCCCGGTGTGGGCATACATGGCGCAGGACAGCGCCGTGATGTCCGAGTAGCCGCAGAACACCTTGGGGTTCGCAGCGATCAGATCCCAGTCGATGAACGGGAGCATCTGGTTGCAGTTGTAGCCCCCGATGGCGGTCAGGATTCCATCAACCGTGGGGTCCGCAAACGCAGCGTGCAGGTCGCTGACCCTGTGGTCGATGGTCGTCGAGCCGAACTCGTCGCTCTCCTCGACGTGAGCCCCAAACGACAGGGTGAGCCCCATCTCGGCAAACCGTCGGTTGGCGATGGTGCGAGTCCCCTCCGAAATGATGGCCAGCGATCTCGACGGGGCGATCACGCGGACGTGGCTGCCATGAGCCAGCGGTTTGGGTTTCACGGACGCTCGATGCACGGCGTCATCCTCACACGCGGCATCGGCAGGCGGCACGCAATTTGGGAATCACTGAAAGGCGCCCGCCTTCGGCCAGACTCGTGCCGTGACTCAGTTCATCAAAGCGCGACGCCACGAGCGTCGCTTCAGCACGGAACGCGCAGGTGCGTCTGGGCGGGCGTTCGCATCCGAGCGGCTACGGGCATTCGTCCGGCGCGTGGCGGCACATCTTGCAATCACAACGGCGGTAGCGATCTTGCTCGGCGCGCTTGTCTTCCTTCTACCCAGCCAGTTCGACGCGGTGAAAGGGTTCGCGTTCGGGGCATGGACCGCCTTCGTCATCACGTCCGCCTACAACTGGTGCATGATCGCAAGTGGCGCTTCTCAATCGATGATGGGCGAACAAGGCGAGGTCTGGACCGATGGGGAACTCCGGTCACTCCGAAAGCGGGGGTGGCGGGTGGTGAATCACCTCACGCTGAAGCACGGCGACATCGACCACGTCGCCATCGGGCCAGGCGGGCTCATGGTCATCGAGTCCAAGTGGAACAGCTCACCGCTGGCACTCGACGGGACTGATCGCTGGGTCGGAAATTGGGCCGACCAGGCGAGGCGCAACACCGACGACGTGAAGCGGTTTATCGGCTGGGGCGCACGGGCAGACGCACCGATCAGCCCCCTCCTCGTCGTCTGGGGCCCTCACGTCCGGCCGACCACTGACGAATTTCATCGCGCCGACAACGGCGTCACCATCGTTGCCGGCAAGCGGCTACGTCAGGCCCTCGACGACCTCGCCGACGAGCGCACGGATCGAGACGAAATTGAGCGCGCCTACGCCAAACTCGCCGAGCACGCCGAGCGCCGAGATCGTGCGGACATCGAGCGCGATGGGCCCAGACCCCGCTCGGCTAACGAGATCATGACCCAAGCGGCGCTGCTGGCGTTGACGGGCTTGGCTTCAATGATGGCGTCCGCATTCGCCCTCCGTCTTCCTCTATGGGCGTGGGTTCCCGCCGCCATCGCCATCGTGGCTCCTGGCATCGTGGCGACCCGTCGTCCAAGCGTGAGGCGCTTGGGGGTCGCGTGGCTCGCCGGCTTCGGAGCGACAGTTGTTCTTCTGATTGCCGTCATCATCACCAACCTCGGATAGCGACTGGCCAGGGGCGCCACTTGGCGCCATCATTTGAGCTGCATCTAGGAACCCGGCAGGATTCAGAGACTCTGGAGGCAGCTTGAAAGCGAACGACACCTCTTCTTCTGCACGTGAGGATCAGGTGCAGAGGTGGCGAGTTATGTCACCTGCCGAAAAATCGGCATGCGTCGATGCGCTCAACCGTGACGTCCATCTGATGGCGGAGGCCGGAATACGTCGGCGTTACCCGACAGCGTCCGATCGGGAGGTCTTCCTTCGATTGGCAGCTTTGCGAAACGGCCGAGATCTCAGCATCGCAGCGTACGGCTGGGACCCCGACACCGAAGGCTGGTAGCGCTGGGCCCGTTTGAGCACGCTGTTGCGATCGGCGCGGCATTGGATGCGCTCGAAATCCCCTGGGTGCTCGGGGGTTCAACGGCTGGCTCGCTTGTGGACGAACCCAGGTCGACCAACGACATCGACGTTGCCGTCCGGCTGCCTTTGCGAGTGCACGGAAGTGTTCCAGGGCGGTACCGTGGGCTCATGTCGATTGACTCGGTCCTTCGTGAGGCGTTGACCCTGCCAAGCCGGGAGCGCTCCGAAGTTGTAGCCAAACTGCTCGCCAGCCTCGACGACGAGGCAAGCCATGACGATCTTGACGGCGTGCGTGCCGCGTGGTCAGAAGAACTCGAGCATCGGGCTCGCTTGGCCCTTTCAGGCGAGGATCCGGGAGAACCCTGGTCGGTCGTTCGAGACCGGGCTCAAGCCAAACTTGCACGGTGACGAGCTCCGATCTCTCGGTTTCCCTACCACGTTGCCTACATCGTTGCGGATGACCCAGCTCGAATCCTGGCCATCGCTCACGACCGTCGTCGGCCCAACTACTGGGCGTCTCGGGCGACCTGGTAGCAAGGTCACGTCGCCGGATCGGCCGTCGACCTGCCGCCTGACGACTGCAAGAAGTCCGATGAGTAGGTCTGGCGAGCAGGTCTACGCGAGCTACGCAGTTGCCCTCGCTGAGCCGACGAGCACGATTTGGGGACTGGATCAGCCGCGGCCAACTACCGTCCGATCGAGCTCGGCATTACCCATCACCTGAGCATGGAGCCGTGCGTCCTCGGTCAGTAGTCGATGTTCGACCGAGTCGATGCAGCACGAACTCAAGCGTCTGTCTTCGCAACTCGACGCTCGCTGCGCCAACTGCGTCGGCCCGAGCGACGTGTTCACAGACCACGGCCGACGTGTCGAGCATCAACGCCACAGAGCGTCTCGGTCGGACCGCGCGACAACGTCGGCGGCTTTGGCCTCGAACAGTTCCTCGTACAAAAACGCAGGTGCTCCGGCAGAGAGTCGTACTCATCAGCTTGGCTTGCGTGGGAGCGGTCGCCCGCCGGGCGTTCTCGGGCTAGACCTACAGGTCTCATCCACCGACGAAGGACAGCCGTTGAGCGACAGCAACTTGAACGACGAGGGACCGAACCCGTTTGTCACGAACATCGAGGCCGACACGCTGGCCAACGACAACTACCGCACCACCCGCTGGACCGGGTCCAACATCCAGCTGACGCTGATGAGCATCGAGCCGGGCCGGGACATCGGCCTTGAGGTCCACGAACATGGCGACCAGTTTCTGCGGGTCGAAGCCGGGCGGGCACGGGTGCAGATGGGCCCGACCGAAGATGACCTGAACTTCGACCGCGAGGTCGGCGACGACTGGGCGATCTTCGTGCCGGCTGGGGCTTGGCACAACATCACCAACATCGGAGACGAGCCGCTCAAGGTCTACGCGATCTACGGACCACCCGAGCACCCCCACGGCACCGACCATGCAACGAAGGCCGAGGCCGACGCGGACGAGCACCACCACCACTGAGTCCGACCGACATGTCGGCTGTGCGCCTGGGCGCCCGTCTGCCGACCGCGGGTACCGGGCTGCTCGGCTGAAGCGATGAGGCTGAGATGACCGGGAACCGGCGCGGCTTCGGCGTCGAGCGGGGGTGGCGTCGGTGAACGACCCGGAGCGGGAGGGACGCGACGTGCAGATCCTGCTCGACCGGGTGGCCGAACAACCCGAGGCGGAGCTCGACGCAGCGGGTGACCCTAGGGCCGGCATGATCGGAGCGTCCTACGGCGGCGGCATCCAGCTGACGGTAGCCAGTATCGACTGCCTGGTGGACGCCCTGGTGCCCAACATGGCCTGGCACTCCCTCAAAACCAGCCTGTATCCGACAAGATGGTCAACGCGGGCTGGGCCGGCAAGCTGGTGAGCTGTCTCACCAGCGAGGGCAACACCGACCGGGTGACCGAAGCGACGACCGCATGGCTGGACCGCTACCTGAAGGACGACACCTCGGTCGATCTGGGCAGCCCAGTGGAGATCGTCGACCAGAACGACCAGCACTGGGTGGGCGACGACTATCCAACCGCCGACCAGCCCGGCTCTGGGACGGTCAGCGGTAGCTCCGACGGCTCGACGCTGAGGCTGACCGCCGACAGCCAATCCGGGCCGCTCCCGGACGGCGCGGGAAAGGGCCTGCTCGGCGGGCTCGTCACCCCGCTCACCCCGTATCCCGTGGCGGCCGACCAGGCGGTTGAAGCCAAGGTGACCGCCGAAGGCGACGTGCTGGTCGTCGGTGCCCCCAAGCTGGCGATGACCTATTCGGGCACTACCCCGGGCGAGGCCTCCACCCACGTGTTTGCGCAGCTGGTCGACCCCGAAACCAACACGGTGGTCGGCAACCAGATCACCCCGGTACCGGTGACCCTCGACGGCGAGGAGCACACCGCCGAGGTGGACCTGGAGGTCATCGCCCAGCACATGAAGGCCGACTCCTCGCTCACGTTGCAGGTGGTGGCCTCGACGGGCGCCTTTGCCAAGCCCGAGCTCGGCGGCGAGATCGACGTGTCCTCACTGGACGTGTCGCTTCCCACCACCACGGAACTCACCGAGGCGTAGCGGTCCAGCCGGTTACGGACCGCGAATCGAAGCAGCCAACGTCCTCGGCGCCGCCGTGCCGCTCGTCTACGCGTTGGCTCCCGTTGGACCGACGAGCACGACTTGGGGGCTCGACCAGCCCCGACGTACCGCCATCCGGTCGAGCTCGGCGTTACTCATCACTTGGGCGCGGAGTCTTGCGTCCTCGGTGAGCAGTCGATGTCCACCGATGATCGAAGCCGCAACGATCCACTTGTCGTTGTGTGACAACTTTCTGCTGCTGCAGGCCGAGAGACGCCCGAAGCACTCTGCATCAACTTCGGACGGCCCCGGAGGTCGACCGAGCCGTTGCAGTACGAACTCGAGCGTCTGCCTTCGCTGCTCGGTGCTCGCTGCGCCGGCTGCCTCGGCCCGAGCGACCCCTTCTTGGAGCTCGGCAAGCGTGGCGATGTGGATCAGCGGAGTCGCTCCGGTCGAGCGGACAGCGTCGCTGACCCCGGGAGTCTTCCGTTCAAGCCAGCCGAGCACGGCCGACGTGTCGAGCATCAACGCCACAGAGCGTCTCGGTCGGACTGCGCAGCAACGTCGTCGTCCTTGGCCTCGAACAGTTCGTCGTACATCCCGGTGTCGATGCCGGGCAGTTCGTCGGCGTCTGCGAGAAGGCGCTCGATCTCGTCGACCGGCTCAGGCACCCGAAGCTCTGCCACCCTGGCGCCGCGCCGCGTGATGAAGACCTGATGCCCGGAGTCGAGGGCGTCAAGAAGAGAGTTCGTGTCATTTCGAAGCTCACGTATCCCAAACTCTTTAACAGCCACCAGCAAAATGTAGCACCTAGAAGACGTAGGTGCTACGGGCAGTCAAGCCCCTACGTGCCGGAGTCGACACTTCGGAGGACTCTCAGTCGACACTTTGCAGCTCACCCAGTCGTCAGTTTGATGAACACCACTGGGCCACTAACGATCTCTAACAAATCTAACGACATCTAACGAGATCCACCGACTTGCCATACGGTGGCTCATGCTCCGGAACCCATTCACCCCAACTTTTGGTGTCTCGTCGAGCAGGGCAGCGCCGTCACCTTTGCGCAGGCCGTTGCGGGCGGCGAGTGGGCCGAGCAGCTCTTTCAGTCGGTTGGTGTCGAGACGGCGGGTTTGCGCAGCGTCACGCACTACGTCTGCGACCAGACTCAGATCTGTCCGGGCCTCGACCAGATCGGTCACGGTCCGTTCGATGGTGGTCACCGGTAGACCGTGGGTGATCGTCACATCACCGGGCTCGAGCTGCCGCTGCCGGTAGCTGACCTCCGGACGCTGGCTCTGACGGCGGACGGCGGACGGCGGACGGCGGTGCTGAGCTCATGGCGATCGGCAGGCAGGTCCCCCACCCCGTGCAGCGAGGCCGCCGACTCACCCATCACAACGGCGCCACCTGGGAGATCTCGGAGGCGTTGTTCGGCGATGCGAGATGGATCAGCGGCCAGCCATGCGGCTCGGAGACCCTCGAACTCGTCCGAGGGAGCGCCGGCATCTCGGTAGATCCCGTGCGCCAGTCGCTCGATGTGCCCCGCCCTGGACAGACGGGAGAGATCGAGCCGTTCGACCCCGATGGAGGCTGCCTGGGCCGTCGTCATCATCCCCCACTGGGATGCCGCAAGTTCGGCCAGCAGACGGAGTGCCTCGGCAGATCTCATGCTTTAATCGTCTCGGCCTAACGATACTTTTCAAGCTACGTCCCCATGATCGCCAGCGCCGATTTCGACGACTGCCTGGCGTGGCCGCCGCTGTCCACCCGATCGGCTGCCACCCCACGAATCTCAAGGCAGGACCAACCCCTGCCGTTGGTGGCGGGCACCCCCGACCGGAGCAGCCCGCCACTCAAGGAAGTAGCGAACCGCGAGTCGTATCAAACCCTAAGGCGTTCTAACTTCGAAGTTAGAACGCCTTAGGGTTTGATACGCTTGCTGAATGGACCCCCGCACCAACCCGTACAACCCAGGGGCCGGACTCCGACCAGTCGCTCTCGCTGGACGAGACCCTGACATTGAGGCGTTCGAGATTCTCGCTGACCGGGCACAGAACGGGAAGTTGGCGCGCAGCATCGTGTTCAGCGGATTGCGGGGTGTGGGAAAGACAGTTCTGCTCGGCGAACTCGCCGGCAGAGCGTTGAGTCGCGGGTGGCTCGTTGTCCAGATCGAAGCGGAACCGACCCGATTTGATAGGTCGTTGGCGACCGGGCTGGCGAACGGGGCCAGGCGAAACCGGGGGTGGATGTCCAAAGCAACGGAGAACGTTGCCAATGCCCTTGGCTCGATCACTTCGTTCCAAGCGACAGTCGGCGCTTCTGGGCTGTCCCTCGGGTTCGACCGTGTTCCGGGCCGGGCCGACACCGGCAATCTTGCGCACGACCTCGTCGACCTCGTTGAGGCGATCGGCCAGGCCGCGAAGGATGACGGCACCGGAGTCTTGTTGGTCATCGACGAGATGCAAGAGCTCACCAAGCAGCAGATGTCTGCTGTGTGTCAGTCGTGCCACAGCGCCGGGCAGATGAATCTGCCGTGGTTCGTCATCGGAGGCGGCCTGCCCAACCTGCCCACCAAATTGGCTGAAGCAGAGTCATACGCCGAGCGATTGTTCGACTACCGACTTGTCGACAAGCTGTCCCCAATTGACGCCAGAATCGCGGTACTGGAACCAGCAACAGCTGAGGGGGTCGAATGGGATCAAGGTGCTGCGCAGTTCGTCTTAGATGAGTCGCGTGGCTACCCATACTTCTTGCAACAGTTTGGCAATACGGTGTGGAACGCGGCTGTCGGCCCCACGCTGATTTCATTCGACGATGCCGTGGTAGGTGTCGCTGACGGGCAGGACAAGCTCGACGAGGGGTTCTATCTCTCGCGGTGGGAGCGCGCCACAAAGAGCGAGCGCAAACTGCTCGAGGCCATGGCTCTCGACGATGGCGCTCCGTCGAAGATTGGTGACGTGGTCAAGCGGATGAAGAAGAGGTCCCAAAGTGACATCGGCCCCGCACGGGCAAACCTCATCAGTAAGGGCATCACCTATTCGCCAGAGCACGGCATGCTGGCGTTCACCGTCCCGGGAATGGCCGACTATGTACGACGCGTCAAGAGCACGTGATTCATCCGTCAAACTGTTCCTGTGGCGTAATACCTCGCCAGCGAAGCCTGCGAGTAGTTTTGCAAGGCCCGTATTACCTACGACTTCAACAGCAGTCTCAGAAGGTTGAGATCGTTCGACAATCGCTCCGGAGTCGCCGCCAGGGCCGCATCCGCCACCGCAGGGTCAACCTCACGCTGCTCTAACGGCGCCCGCTCTGCACAGCATGCGCTCTAGTCGGCGCCACACAGCGTCATCTCGTGCATTCTGGCCAACGGACTCCGACCACTCCCGAAAATCAGCATCTGGCCACGGACGGCGAGTTTGGAGGGTTCGAGTCCCTCCGAGCCCACTGAAACTTGTGACGTCATATTCGCCTCAGCCCTGCCTGCCAACAATAGGATGGCGGAGTCTGTCCGAGCATGGATGTTCCGAGGCCAACACCATCAGTTTTGAGCCACGCAGAGCCGGAACTCCTCCTTTGATGGTCCGCCAACGCGCCCACACTCAAGAAGGCCTACGAACTCCACCCAGTCGATGCGTCTCTACCGTCAGACTATTGTTGCCACTAGCTCCGCCAACAGATCAGAGGTAGTCATCCCAGGAACGGCCACGTTAGTCTGCACCATATATGATAAGTCGTCATCGCACCAAGTCGCAGACGCAGCCTGAAATATTTCTATCTGCGTAGAATCTAGGTCTGTTAAAGTGATTTGCACGCCATCTACCTCAAACTGGCTCGTTGAAAGGTTCGGGTCGGCGCTGACGGCAAGGTCAAGGTCAAAGCATCCTTTAGCCCCTCGGTCGAGCACCGGAATAATGACCAGATTTGTTGTCATGTCTTGAATCTCCTGCGGGAGAGCCAAACAGCCTGCCTCATCATCCACTCGTTCAATCTCGAAACCGTACAGTTCGGAAGCAGCTTCCAAAAACTTCGGGCAGGCTTCTTCCGCTACAACTGTGGCGTCCTCCACCGCCTTCAACTCGTCGAAGTCTAACCCCGATTCAGCTTCCGATGCCCGGGCCGGAGTCGAGTCGGAACTCGGCTTCGCATCATCCACTTGGGTGGCGACAGGACCGCAGGCCACAGCGAACAGCAACGAGATGACAACCATGGGGCCCAAAGCACGCTGGCCCATATCGCCAGACTTCAGGATGTACCTAAATGTCGCCATTCTGGGATGATAGCGGCACATCTGATTTCGAAAAGTAGGCGTCGGCGGCCAGGTCCGGATCCGTCAGGCTGTCTCCACCGGAACGCCGGTATCCGAAGCCGGCCCCGGTGATGACCCCAGGAAGTTCGGGCTCTCCGCATTTCGCCGTGTGTGGTGAAGCCGGTCATTCTGACCGGTCGCGTGCACGGACCCCTGGTACTCACCCTCCTTCCTCACCTCGCGTCGGTCCCCCCTTGACCTCAAACGCCCCACGAACGGCCGGCAGCCAGTTGAACATAGCGATAGTTGATCGGCCCTTCGATCGACACTTTGTCGTCTCCTCAGTCAGCAGTTTGACGGCCATCACCAACGAATTTCGTGGCTCTCACCGACGCGCTGGTGTAGACCCGGCAACCTGGCAGACGGGAACGAGGTCACCGAATGGGTGCATCTCGGACACCGGCAGGACGCCGCAGCGCCGCTCCACCCGGGATTGAGCGCCCAAACCGGCCGAGGTGCCACCATGGGCATTCACGACTTGGGAGCACTGCAACACGATGACCTTGGGTGACTCACACACCATTCAGAACCACGCTGCATTCATCTGGCAGGTCGCCGACCTGCTGCGCGGCGATTACAAGCAGTCCGAGTACGGCAAGGTGATCCTGCCCCTCACCGTGCTGCGCCGCCTCGACTGCGTGCTCGAGCCCACCAAGCAGGCCGTGCTCGACCGGATGGCACAGCTGGCCGGCAAGGTCCACAACCTCGACCCGATCCTCCAGAAGGAGGCCGGCGAGCAGTTCTACAACACCTCCCGGTTCGACTTCGCCACGCTGATCGCCGCCCCCGACGACCTGGCCGACAACCTCAAGCACTACGTCGCCAGCTTCTCCACCTCGGCCCGCGACGTACTCGACAAGTTCGACTTCACCACCCAGATCAACCGGCTGGACCGCTCGGGGCTGCTCTACCTGGTGATGTCCAGGTTCGCCGAGGTGGACCTGCACCCCGACAAGGTGTCCAACATCGAGATGGGCTACCTGTACGAGGAGCTGATCCGGCGCTTCTCCGAGCTGTCCAACGAGACCGCAGGCGAGCACTTCACCCCTCGCGAGGTCATCCGCCTGATGGTCGACCTGCTGTTCATCGAGGACGACGACCAGCTGA
Organism: Candidatus Neomicrothrix sp.; assembly: GCF_035329545.1. Classification (NCBI taxonomy): domain Bacteria; kingdom Bacillati; phylum Actinomycetota; class Acidimicrobiia; order Acidimicrobiales; family Microthrixaceae; genus Candidatus Neomicrothrix; species Candidatus Neomicrothrix sp. The sequence goes on along the minus strand of NZ_DAOLGP010000038.1, from coordinate 10,092 downwards.
CCAAGCCGGGCGCCATCAAAACCATCTACGACGGCGCCTGTGGCACCGGCGGCATGTTGTCGGTCGCCGAGGACCGCCTGCGCGAGCTCAACCCCGCCGCCAAGCTCCAGGTGTACGGCCAGGAACTGAACGCCGAGACCTACGCCATCTGCCGCTCCGACATGATGTTGAAGGGCCAGGACGCCACCAACATCGCCTACGGCAACAGCTTCTCCGAGGACGGCCACGCCGGCCTCAAGGTGGACTACTCCATCCAGAACCCGCCCTTCGGTGTGGAGTGGAAGAAGGTGGCCGACGCCGTCAAGGACGAGCACAACCAGCGGGGTCTCGCCGGACGCTTCGGTGCCGGCCTGCCCCGCATCAACGACGGCAGCTTCCTGTTTCTCCAGAACGCCATCTCCAAGATGAAGCCGGTGGCCGACGGTGGGTCGCGGGTGGCGATCGTGTTCAACGGCTCGCCGTTGTTCACCGGTGCGGCCGGATCGGGCGAGTCCGAGATCCGCCGCTGGATCATCGAGAACGACTGGCTGGAGGCCGTGGTCGCACTCCCCGACCAGTTGTTCTACAACACCGGCATCTCCACCTACTTCTGGGTCGTCACCAACCGCAAGGCCCCCGAACGCCGGGGCAAGGTGCAGCTGATCGATGCCCGCCGCTGCTTCGTGAAGATGCGCAAGAGCCTGGGCGAGAAGCGCAAGCAGATCAGCGATAGCCAGATCGCCGACATCGTCCGTGCCTACGGCGAATTCACCGAGGTCGATGGTGACAGCGCCGACGACAGCAACGGCGATCCGAAGCCCAGCGTCAAGGTGTTCCCCAACGAGGCGTTCGGCTTCCTCCGCATCACCGTCGAGCGGCCGCTCCGCCTGCGTTGGGAGGTCACCGACGAAGGCGTCGAAGCACTTCGGGCCGACAAGAAGTTCACCAAACTCACCGAGGACGACCAGAACTCGATCATCGCCGACCTGGGCCACAGCATCCGCTCCCACGAAACTGACGACGAGTTGCGTGACCTGGCCAAGACCGCGCTGAAGCGTTCTGATGTCGACGCCAAGAAGCCGCTGGTGGATGCGATCGTCGGTGCGTTCGCCATCCGCGACCCCGATGCCGAGCCGGTGACCGACAGCAAAGGCAACGTCCAGCCCGACCCCGACCTGCGCGACAACGAGAACGTCCCCCTCCCCGCCAAGCCGGTCACCTACGAGGCCGACGTCGACGGCAGGCTCCAGAGCATCGAGTACCGCAGCGCCATCGACGACTACATGACCGCCGAAGTGCACCCCTACGTGCCCGACGCCTGGGTCGATCACGACAAGACCAAGATCGGCTACGAGATCCCGCTTACCCGGCACTTCTATACCTACACCCCACCCCGCCCGCTGGCCGAGATCGACGCCGAGATCAAGCAGCTGGAGACGGAGATCCAGGACCTCCTCGCCGAGGTGACCGAGTGACGGTTGATACGCCACTTTTACCTGACCAGTGGCCTGCGGCTCCCGCCAAGATGCTCTTTGACCGCGTGCGCCGGGATCCTCGACCGAAGGACGGAACCGTCACTGCGTTCAGAGACGGTCAGGTCACGCTTCGTTCCAATCGTCGGACCGAGGGCTTCACAAACGCGATCCAGGAGCACGGTTACCAAGGTGTCAGGACGGGCGACCTGGTAATCCACAGCATGGACGGATTCGCTGGGGCGATCGGGGTAAGTGATTCAGATGGGAAGGCTTCACCGGTCGTCCATTGCTACCGGCCCAACGACGTTGACGCTCGTTTCTACGCCTACCTGCTGAGGCGGCTTGCTGAGCAGCGGTTCATCACCTCCCTGGCGAAGGGGATCCGGGAGCGGTCGACTGCATTCGACGCAGAATCGTTTGGATCGCTGCGGCTGCCGGTCCCCCCGCTGGCGGAGCAGCGGGCGATTGCCGACTACCTGGACGACGAGACCGCCCGCATCGACGCCCTCATCACCAAGAAGCGCCGCATGATCGAACTCCTCGGCGAGCGAGAGCGAGTTGAGATCGACCTCATCTTTGACTGCTTGTCGCAGGAGTTTGGAACGGGGCCGGTTGCGGGCCTTTGCAGCCTGGTCGTGGATTGCGTGAACAAGACGGCGCCGACCGTCGATGACCAAACTGGATATGGGATGCTCCGAACTTCAAACGTTCGAGATGGTCGCGTTGATGTTGAAGGACTCTTTCAGGTCTCGCCCACCACGTTTCGCAAGTGGACTAGCCGCGGCAGACCCCAACGTGGAGATGTCCTTCTGACCCGGGAGGCGCCGGTGGGCGAGGTTGGAGTTCTCGATACTGACGATCCTCTCTTTCTGGGCCAAAGGCTGATGATGTACCGAGCAGCACCCGACTTAGCTTCACCGGACTTCCTCGCTCATGGGCTCCGCTCGACGAGTGTGCAACAACAGATGGCTCTTCTGGGCTCAGGCTCGCTTCACGAGCACCTCAGAGTTGGAGATTGCTCCAAGTTTCGGGTGCCGCTGGCCCCCCGTGCAGCGCAGGACGACGCCATGAAGCAGGTACGCAAGATTGAGAACCGGGATCGTGCAGCTGGCCAGGCGCTAGAAGGTCAGCTCGTCCTGCTGGCCGAGCGGCGGCAGGCTTTGATCACCGCTGCTGTAACCGGAAAGTTGGAGATCCCAGGGGTGGCGGCGTGAGCAACGTTAACGAAGCAGCGTTCGAGACGTTCATTGCCGACTGGCTACTGGAATCCGGCGGCTACGACGCCGTCAAGGTTGGCAACCCGAAGGATCCACAGCCGGACTTCGACGCAACACGGACGCTGGACACTGCCGAGCTGTTCAAATTCATCGGCAGCACACAGAACAAGGAGTGGGACAAGCTGGTCACGCTCTACGGCGGCGACGTGACCAAGGCCCAGAAGGGCTTCGCCGACCGGCTCACCCAAGCGCTGGACGCTCGCGGAACCGTCGACGTGCTGCGCCACGGCGTGGTCGACCTGGGTCAGACGATCAAGCTGGCGTTCTTTCGGCCGGCATCGGGCCTGTCACCCGAGCTGATCGAGCGGTACGGCAAGAACCGGCTGACCGTCACCCGGCAGCTGCCCTACGAGGCCGGTTCCAACAAGTCGCTGGACCTGTGTCTGTTCGTCAACGGGGTGCCGGTGGCGACAGCCGAGCTGAAGAACGGCCTGACCGGGCAGACGGTGACGCAAGCCATCGAGCAGTACCGAACCGACCGGGACCCGAAGAACACGCTGCTGCGCCGGGCGGTGGTGCACTTCGCTGTCGATACCGAACAGGCGGCCATGACCACCCGCCTGACGGGCAAGACCACGCGGTTCCTTCCCTTCAACCGGGGCCACGAGCTGGGAGCCGGCAACCCGGCCAACCCCACCGGTCACCGCACCGCCTACCTGTGGGAACGGGTGTGGCAACGTGATGCCTGGCTGGACCTGCTGAACCGGTTCGTGCACGTGGAGCCGACGCCGAAGGGCTCCAAGAAGCAGGCGCCGGTCACGATCTTTCCCCGCTTCCACCAGTGGGATGCGGTGCTGGCCATGAGCGCCGCTGCCCGCAGCAACGGCGCCGGTGACGACTACCTGGTGCAGCACTCGGCCGGATCGGGCAAGAGCAACACGATCGCCTGGCTGGCGCACCGGCTGTCGTCGCTGCACAACGACGCCGACGAGAAGGTGTTCGACAAGGTGGTGGTGATCACCGACCGGCGGGTGCTCGACCAGCAGCTGCAGGACACGATCTACCAGTTCGAGCACGTGCATGGTGTGGTGCAGCGGATCGATGAGGACTCCACCCAGCTGGCCGAGGCGCTCACCGGGCAGCAGGCCCGCATCATCATCACGACGCTGCAGAAGTTTCCGTACGTCACCGACAAGATCGACTCGCTGCCCGACCGCACCTATGCCGTGATCGTGGACGAGGCCCACAGCAGCCAAACCGGCGACTCGGCCACCAAGCTGAAACAGGTGCTGGGGTCGGCAGACGGCGCCGCAGCGCCGGACGAGCTGACCGACCCGGCCGAGGATGCACTGGCCGCCGCGGTGGCGGCGCGGGGTAAGCAGCCGAACCTGTCGTTCTTTGCGTTCACCGCCACGCCGAAGGCCCGCACACTGGAGCTGTTCGGCCGCATGGACCAGGGCACCGGACGGCACGTGCCGTTTCACCTGTACTCGATGCGTCAGGCGATCGAGGAGGGGTTCATCCTCGACGTGCTGAAGAGCTACGTCACCTATCAGACCTACTGGAACATCGAGAACACCAAGCCGGACGACCCCGAGTACGACCCGGGCAAGGCCAGGGCGGCGATCGCCAAGTTTGTGGCGCTGCACGAGCACACGCTGGCCCAGAAGGCCGAGGTGATCGTCGAGCACTTCCGGGCCCACGTGGCCCATCACATCGGGGGCATGGCCAAGGCGATGGTGGTGTGCTCGTCGCGGGAGCACGCCGCCCGTTACGTGCTTGCGCTGCGCAAGTACGTCAACGACAAGGGCTACACCGACGTTGGGGTGCTGGTGGCGTTCTCGGGCTCGTTGGACCTGGACGGTGGCACCGAGACCGAGTCATCGATGAACGGCTTCCCCGACAGCCAGACCCCGACCGAGTTCGACACCCGCGAGTGGCAGATCCTGGTGGTGGCCGAGAAGTACCAGACCGGGTTCGACCAGCCGAAGCTGTATGCGATGTACGTCGACAAGCCGCTGAACGGCCTGGCCGCCGTGCAGACGTTGTCGCGCCTCAACCGCACCTACGACCGCGACGGGGTTCGCAAGGACGGCACCTTCGTGCTGGACTTCCGCAACGACGCCGACGACATTCGGGCGTCGTTCGAGCCCTGGTACGGCGAGACGGTGGCGCCGCCCACCGACCCCAACCTGCTGTACGACACCCGCCACGCTCTGGACGAGTTTGGGGTGCTGTGGCCCGAGGAGATCGAGCGGACCGTCGAGCTGCTGATGTCCAAGGGGCCTGCGGTGACCGCCCGGGTGCACGCCGCGCTGGCGCCGGCGATCGACCGGTTCAATCACAACCTCGACGAGGACGAACAGGAGAAGTTCCGAGATGCGCTCAACCGCTTCGTGCGCACCTATGCGTTTCTGTCGCAGGTGGTGGCGTTCACCGACATCAAGCTGGAACGCGACTACCTGTACTGCAAGGCCCTCGCAGCGTTTGTGAAGACCGACGGGTCGGTGGCGGTGCACCCCGACGTGGAGCTGACCCACCTGAAGCTGGAGCAGACCTTTGAGGGGTCGGTCACCCTGGACGGCACCGTGGGCGAGGTGGTGTCCATCTTCGGTGGCACCGGCAAGATGCACGAGCCCGAACCCGAGCCGCTGTCCAACATCATTGCCCTGCTCAACGAGCGCTTCGGCACCAACTGGGACCCGAGGGATCGGGTGTTCTACGACACCGTCGCCGAGAAGCTGGTCGGTCGCAGCGACATCCAACAACAGGCATCGGCCAACAGCCCGGAGAACTTCGGGCTGATCTTGGAGAAGGAGTTCCAGTCGGGCGTTCTCGACCAGCTGGGCACCTCCGAGGACATGGCGCTGACCTACATCGACAACCCCGACCTCCAAGCCGAGGTGTTGAAGGCCTACCTGCCCTTCATCCAGGGCAAGGCCAAGGTGGCCCACCAGGAACACTGCGACGTGGTCGAACTGCTCGGCCCCGACCGTGAGTCAACGACCTTGGAGTTCAAGGCCACCCTGCGTACCCACGCTGACTCAGGCGAGACGTTCAAGCCACTCGAGAGCGCCACGCTGAAGACGATCGCTGCGTTTATGAACGGGCGGGAAGGCGGCACCCTGCTGATCGGCGTGGCCGATGACGGCACCATCCACGGGCTCGACAGCGACTACGCCAGCCGGTCCAAGCAGGACCAGGACCCGCGAGACTGGTTCCAGCAGCACCTGTCCAACATCATCTCCACCTCGATGGGCGACGCCGCAGCCACCAACCTGCGGGCACAGATTCACCACGTCGACGGCCACGACATCTGCCGTGTGCAGGTGGACCCCTCCGGGTTCCCCGTCGACGCCACCGTGATCAAACAGAAGCCCGACGGCCCCAAAGAGAAGCTCACCGAGTTCTACGTGCGCCGCCTGAACGGCACCGTTGCCCTCGACATCGTCGAGAAGCAGAAGTACATCGCCCAACGCTGGCCCGCCACCCCCGACACACCCTGACCGATCAGCGGTTGAACTCCTTGTCCCACAGCATTGCGACGCCCTGCTCGGCCCAAAAATAGCCTTGTCGTTGGTAGTTGACGCGATATGATGCACCGTGATGCGAACGACCGTCGATCTCGATCCTGAGCTTCATGCCGAAGCCCAGGCCGAAGCTCGTCGTTGCCGCGTGTCGCTGAGTTCGCTCGTCAACGAGGCACTTCGCAAATCGCTCCGGCCCATGCCGCCCGTTGAGCGCGACGCCCTGACCGGCCTGGGCGTGGTCCAACTTGGCTACCCCGTGAGTTCCGATGACGTAGCGGATGCCCTCGACAACTGACGCGCTGCTCGTCGACGCCAACGTGTTGATCGCCGCCACCATCGTCGATCACGAACGCCATGAGCGGGCGCGAAAGTGGCTCGGGACAGCCGCCGATTCGCCACCTGCCCGTGGACCTAGGGTTCACTGGTCCGGTACCTGGTGCGAGTCGCGAGTGCTGAGCACGCACTCGACGCGCTGAGACTGCTGAATCAGAACGAGCGCCACGAGTTCTGGCCGGATCAACTTCCCTACAGCAACGACGTGCTTCTGGGCGTGGTCGGACATCGCCAGGTGACCGACGCGTACCTCGCTGCTCTTGCCGCCAGCCGAGGCACGAAAGTCGCCACCTTCAACCGCGGCCTGACGATCCTGCGAGATCAGCACACGTTTCTGCTTCCGTGACTGCCACCACAACGCCCTGGCTGCGTTCGTGAAGGTCGACGGGTCGGTGGCGGTCGACCCCGAGGTGGAGTTGACCCGCCTGAAGCTGCAAAAGAGCTTCGAGGGCTCGGTCACCCTGGACGGCACCGAGGGCGAGGTAATAGGAATTCGGCCCGTGTGCTCGGCCTCAGCTTCATGGAGTGGATCAATCGGTGTTCAGTATCGGACTGTCGTGCGCCAGTTGGTAGGGACCACTTTGGGGGGTTTGCGCCACCTGGTATGGACCACCTTTGCGCCAGCTGAAAGGGACCACTTGGTGGGGGGTCTTCCGGGGTCGGTGTCCTAGACGCTGAACTGCCGTCGTTGCGTCTACGACCCGAAAGGCGGCGCTCAGTGGCATACCGGGAGGTTGCGGTGTTTGAAGTGCGCGAGGTGTTGAGGTTGTGGCTGGCTTTGCTGGCGTTCCGGAGGATCGCAGAGATGGTGCGGTGCGACCGGAAAACGGTGACGAAGATCGTGCGGATCGCGGAGGCCCACGGGCTGGTTCGCACCGACAGTCCGGACAGGTTGACCGACGATTTTGTGGGTGGGGTGTTTACTGAGATGGCCCCGAAGGTTCCGGATCGTCACGGTGAAGCGTGGAACGAGCTGGTTGGCCACGGGGAGAAGTTGGAGGACTGGCACAACGATGACGTGCCAGCGAAGAAGATGGTCGAGTTGCTGGGCCGCCAGGGTGTGGTTGTCCCGGAGCGGACGTTGAACCGCTATCTGGCAGCAGAGTTCGGGACACCAGAGCGGTCGACGGTCCCCGTTGTTGACGGTGAGCCGGGGGTGGAGTTGCAGGTCGACTTCGGTGAGCTCGGGAAGATGTTCGACGAGGAGACCGGCAAACGGAGGCGAGTGTGGGCGTTGGTGTTCACCGCTGGGGTGTCGCGCCACACGTTTGTGTGGCTGTCGTTCAACCAGAACCTTGGGACGGTGATCGACGGATGCGAGGCGGCATGGCAGTTCTTCGGCGGGGTGTTCAAGGTGCTGGTCCCCGACAACATGGCGACGGTGGTGACGAAGGCCGACGCGTTGGATCCGGTGTTGAACGTGGCGTTCGTCGAATACGCCCAGTCGCGGGGGTTCCTGATCGACCCGGCCCGTGTGCGGGCGCCGCAGGATAAAGGGCGTGTGGAACGGGCTGTCCAGTTCGTGCAGACGTCGTTTTGGGCGGGTGAGGACTTCGGCTGTTTGGTCGAGGCGCAGACCGCAGCAGAGCTGTGGTGTGCCTCCCGGGCAGGGCTCCGGACCCATGGGTCGACCCAGGCGCAGCCGGCGGTGGTGTTCGCCGAGGTCGAAGCACCGGTGCTGTTGCCGGCACCGACGGAGCGTTACGACGTGCCGCTCTACAAGACCGCCAAGGTCCACCGGGACCATCACATCCAGGTCGCCAAATCGTTGTACTCGGTGCCGGGCGATCTGATCGGCACGACCGTCGACGTGCGCGCTGACAAGGCGCTGGTGAAGATCTTCTCGGGCGGCCAGTTGGTGAAGGTCCACCCCCGCCAGAAACCCGGGGCAAGGGTCACCGACCCCGCCGACCTGCCGTCGGAGATCACCGACTACGCAATGCGCGACATCGACTCCCAGATCCGCCGGGCCTACACCCACGGCGAACACGTCGGGGTGTTCGCCGAGGTGATCCTGGACGGACCGCTGCCCTGGACGAGGATGCGTCACGTCTACAAGCTGCTGCGCACCTGTGACCGTTACGGCGCTGATCGGGTCAACGCTGCGTGTGAGCGGGCTGTTGACGCCGGGGCGACGTCGGTGACCACCGTCGTCGGGATGGTCGAACGGGCCCTCGAAGCTGACCAGGCGGCAGCCGAACCGCCACCGGACAACGTGATTGTCGGCAGGTTTGCCCGCGACGCCTCCCACTTCGCCACCGGACGGAAGGTGACACGATGAGCACCACCCTCAAGCCTTCGGTGACCCCCGAGCTGACCGCGACGCTACGCCGTTTGAAACTCGGTCAACTCGTTGACACGCTCCCCGAACGTCTCGCGTTGGCGAAGACCTCGAAGATGTCCCACGCCGAGTTCCTGCAACTGTTGTTGGCCGACGAGGTCTCCCGACGCGACACCACCTCCGCTGCCCGGAAAGCCAAAGCAGCAGGCCTCGACGAACGCATGCGCCTCGAACACTGGGACGCCACCGCGAACGTCACCTACAACCAGGCCGTCCTCGACGAACTCGCCAGCCTCCGGTTCGTCGACGCCGGCCAGAACGCGTTGATCATCGGACCGGTCGGTGTCGGCAAAACGTTCCTCGCCGTCGCGCTCGGGCATGTCGCGATCCGTCGGGGCCGGTCGGTCCACTTCGAACGGTCCGACCAGCTGTTCAAACGGCTCCGGATCGCCCGGCTCGACAACACCCTCGACGTCGAGCTCCGCAAACTCCTCCGGGTCGACCTGCTGATCATTGACGACTACGCCCTCACCGCCTCCGACGCTGCGGCGACCAGCGACTTCTACGACCTCATCGTCGAACGACACCGGCGGGCATCGACGGTCATCACCTCGAACCGTGACCCGTCCGAATGGTTGGCGTTGCTCGCCGATCAGCTTCTCGCCCAGTCGGCGATCGACCGGTTCTCCTCCGCCGCGTTCGAGCTGGTCATCGACGGGGAGTCCTACCGGGACCGCCAGAAACCACAGCTGTCACCGCCCGCCGACTGACAACGCCCCAACCTGCCCAGCCCTACCGATGATGCCTGTCAGCACATGCTGACAGGCATCATCGCGTCACCCTAAGGTGACAGCTCGATGGACCGCACCGAACGATTCCGCACCGACGCACTCGCAGCCACCATCCACGCCACTACCGCCAAGAAGGCCGCCCAACACACCCTCGACACAGCGGTCGCCCGGGCACTCCACTGGGGCGCCAGCTGGGCCGACATCGGCGAAGCTCTCGGCATAACCAGACAAGCCGCCCACCGCCACTACCGGCATCATCGTTGGGACCCCGACACCCAAACCGTCTGGACCGAACCGCCCCTCCCGCTCGGACGCAACTGACCCTCTCCAGACGCGGGCAGCACCGCCGTCCAGACCGGTCACAACCCCAGGTTCTTGACGCCAACTGCGCCACCCGCCATCATCACCCCGCCGACCTCAACGACCCCTCACAAGTGGTCCCATGCAGCTGGCGCAGCCCCGGTCCCTTTCAACTGGCGCATGACA
>NZ_DAOLGP010000037.1:0-39235 GCF_035329545.1 Candidatus Neomicrothrix sp. | reverse complement strand
CTGAGACCGGTGACCGTGCGGGTGCGGTCGCGCCCGCCCAAGAAGCAGTCGACCTCCGGCGGGCTCAAGCGGCCGAGAACCGGGCCTACGAACCCGACCTCGCCATGGCGTTGAACAACCTGGCCATCAGCTTGTCTGAGACCGGTGACCGTGCGGGTGCGGTCGCGCCCGCCCAAGAAGCAGTCGACCTCCGGCGGGCTCAAGCGGCCGAGAACCGGGCCTACGAACCCGACCTCGCCATGGCGTTGAACAACCTGGCCATCAGCTTGTCTGAGACCGGTGACCGTGCGGGTGCGGTCGCACCCGCCCAAGAAGCAGTCGACCTCTACCAGCGGCTGATAGTCGACGAGTCGTTCCGCTCCGACGACCTGGACCGGGCACAGCAGACGCTGGATGGCCTCCTCGACGGGCCGGAGTAGCCTGCCGGGGCCGTGACAAACCTTGACCACATCCGCAACTTCTCGATCATCGCCCACATCGACCACGGGAAGTCGACGTTGGCCGACCGGCTGCTGGAGATCTCCGGCGCGGTCAATGCCCGGGACATGCGCGCCCAGTTTCTCGACTCGATGGACCTGGAGCGCGAGCGAGGCATCACGATCAAACTCCAGTCGGTGCAGGTCGACTGGGCCGGTCACAAGCTGCACCTGATCGACACGCCCGGTCACGTCGACTTCGGCTACGAGGTCAGCCGGAGCCTGGCCGCCTGCGAGGGCGTGGTGCTGGTGGTCGACGCCAGCCAGGGTATCGAGGCCCAGACCCTGGCCAACTGCTACCTGGCCCTCGAGAACGACCTCGAGATCGTCGCATGCCTGAACAAGATCGACCTGCCTGCGGCCGAACCGGAACGGGTTGCTGCCGAGATCGAAAAGGTGCTCGGCATCCCGGCCGAGGAGGTGCTGCACCTCTCGGCCAAAACCGGCGAGGGGGTCGGTGCGCTGCTCGACGCGGTCATCGAGCGCATCCCACCCCCGGTCGGCGACGCCGGCGCCGAGCTGCAGGCCCTGATCTTCGACTCGCACTTCGACCAATACCGCGGCGTGGTGTCGTCGGTGCGGGTGATGAACGGCGTGATGAAGACCAACCAGAAGCTGTCGTTCCTCCAGGCGAGCAGCACCCACGCTGCCGAGGAGATCGGTGTCCGCCGCCCGGTCAACACGCCGGTGAAGCAGCTGGGCCCGGGCGAGGTGGGCTACCTGATCGCCGGCATCAAGGACGTGGGCGAGGCCCGCTCCGGTGAGACGGTGACCGACTCGGCCAAGCCTGGTGACCCGCTGGCGGGATATGCCGAACCCAAGCCGATGGTGTTCTGCGGCTTGTACCCGGTGGAGGGCGACGCCTTCGAGGAGCTGCGCGAGAGCCTGGAAAAGCTGCGGCTGAACGACAGCTCGTTCACCTACGAGCCCGAGACCTCCGGCGCACTGGGCTTCGGCTTCCGCTGCGGCTTCCTCGGCCTGTTGCACATGGAGATCGTGCGGGAGCGCCTCGAGCGCGAGTTCGACCTGTCGCTGATCGCCACCGCCCCGTCGGTGGAATACGAGGTGGAGACGACCGCGGGCGAGATGCTGTCGGTGCACAACCCGTCCAGCCTGCCGCCACCGACCGAGATCGAACAGATCAGCGAACCACAGCTGCGCATGACGATCCTCTCCCCGGCGGAGTACGTCGGCACGATCATGGAGCTGTGCCTCAGCCGTCGCGGCGAGCAGCTGGGCATGGAGTACCTGTCGCCCGAGCGCGTGGAGTTCACCTACCGCCTGCCGCTGGCCGAGGTGGTGATCGACTTCTTCGACGCCTTGAAGAGCCGCACCCAGGGCTACGCCAGCCTGGACTACGACACCGACGGCTACCTGCCCGCCGAGCTGGTGCGGGTGGACATCATGTTGAGCGGCGAGACCGTCGACGCCTTCAGCGCCATCGTGCACAAGGAACGGTCCTATGAGTACGGGCGGCGCACGGCCGAAAAGCTGAAGGAGCTGATCCCGCGCCAGCAGTTTGACGTGCCGATCCAGGCGGCCATCGGCGGGCAGATCATCGCCCGGGAGACGGTCAAAGCGTTCCGCAAGGACGTGACCGAGAAGCTCTACGGCGGCGACATCACCCGCAAGCGCAAGCTGCTCGAGAAGCAGAAGGCCGGCAAGAAGCGCATGAAGTCGATCGGCAAGGTGGACATCCCACCCGACACCTTCATTAAGGCCCTTCGCCTGGACTGAGGGCACCTCGACTCATGTCGAGCGGGTCCCACCGGTAGAATCAGGCGGCTATGGCATCGGTGACCACCTCCCCAGCGTCTTTGACGCCCGTCGCCCCAGCGGTGCGCCCGCTGGGCGCGTCCCGGCGCCACGGCGCTGCGACGAGGGGAGAAACCGATGCTCGATGACCGCAAGTCGGCCGTGCTGCGGGCCGTCGTCCAGAGCTATATCGAGACCGCCCTCCCGGTGGGCTCGGGGAACGTCGCCGGCGCCCCCGGGGTTGAGGTCAGCCCCGCCACGGTGCGCAACGACATGACCTTCCTCGAACACGAGGGCTACCTCACTCAGCCACACACGTCGGCCGGACGGATCCCGACCGAGAAGGGCTACCGGTTCTTCGTCGACCAGTTGGGAGTACCGACCGAGTTGGACGAGCCCAAGGCGCAGCAGGTTGGACAGTTCTTTGCCCATGCCCACGGCGAGCTCGAGGGGCTCTTCCAGGAGGCGTCCACCCACCTGGCCCGCCTGACCTCCACGACGGCCCTGACGGTCGGCGAGCGGGGAAGCAGCGAGACGATCCGTTCGGTGCAGTTGGTGTCGTTATCGGACCGGCTGGTGGTGGCGGTCGCCGTGCTGAGCAACGGCATGCTGGCCAAGCGCACCGTCGAGCTGGCCGACGACCTTGACGACGCCCAACTGGCGGTGGCCACCTCGGTGCTGTCCGCCCGGCTGGAAGGTTGTTCGGTGGACGACGTCGTTGCCGGCACCATCCCATCGGTTGCCGAGGTGGCACCCCGCGTGGCGCCCGACTCCCCGGCGGTCGCCCTCGTCGGCGAGGTGATTGTCGGCCTGTCGGCCTCCTGGGCCGAGGACCACACCGAGCTGTACGTCGACGGCGCCTCCAACATGGCCCGCAGCTTCGAGGAGGTCGAAACCCTGCATCGGGTGTTGGCCCTGCTCGAACAGCAGGTGGTGGTCGTCGGCCTGCTGCGCGAGCTGATCGAACGGGGACTGTCGGTGGCGATCGGCTCGGAGACCGGGCTGTCGCCGCTGAGCGAATGCTCCCTGGTCGTGGCTCCGGTGATGGTGGGTTCGGGCCGGGCCGCCACCCTGGCGGTGCTGGGACCCACCCGGATGAACTATTCCGACACGCTCTCGGCGGTCGACACGGTCAGCCGACAACTGACGAGGGCGCTCAGCGAAGGCGAGTAGCCCGCACGGTCGGCATTGCCGACCGAACACCACCTCGTCGGCCCGAGGCCGATCGATGACCAACCAACGAAGACCCCGACCGCCATGCACCCCGTGAGATCAACGCATCGGTGGCGAGCAATGCACCCCCCAACCGGACAGTACAAGGAGTAACGATGGCTCAGATCACCGAGGATCCCTACGAGGTCCTGGGCGTTCATCGCGAGGCCACCCACATCGAGATCAAGGCCGCGTATCGCAAAGCGGCCCGCGACAGCCACCCCGACGCCAACCCGGATGACCCTCACGCCGAGGCTCGCTTCAAGTCGGTGGCCGTCGCCTACGAGATTCTCTCCGATGGGGAGAAGCGCGAGAACTACGACCGCTTCGGATCGGTCGATGGCGGCGCCGGGATGGCCGACGGCATGGGTGGCCTCTCCGACCTGTTCGACGCCTTCTTCGGCGGAGGTGGCGGGTCGGGCTTCGGCGCCGGGTTTGGCGGCGGCGCAACCCGAGGCCGAACCGGGCCGCAACGAGGTCCCGATCTTGAAACCAACCTTCGGATCCCCTTCGACCAGGCGGTGTTTGGCGGTGCCCACGACGTGACCGTGCGGACCGCAGTCGCCTGCGAGACCTGTGAAGCCACCGGCGCCGCGCCGGGCACCGGCCCGAAAACCTGCGAGACCTGCGGAGGTCAGGGACAGGTGCAGTCGGTGCGCCGCTCGATCCTCGGCCAAATGGTGACCGCATCGCCGTGCCCCACCTGCCAGGGGAGCGGCGAGTTGATTCCCAGCCCCTGCAGCAAGTGCGACGGAGACGGACGGATCGTCGAGGAGGCCACCCTCACCGTCGAGGTGCCCGCCGGGGTGGACGACGGCTCGACGCTGCGGCTGACCGGTCGCGGAGCGGTCGGGGCCCGGGGCGGTCCTGCCGGTGACCTGTACGTCCACCTGAACGTGTCGGGCCACTCCGAATTGGTACGCGACGGCACGACGCTGCACATCGAGGTCCCGGTGAGCGTCGCCCAGGCCACGCTGGGGACTCAGTTGGAGGTCGACACGCTCGACGGTGCCCACGAGCTCACCGTGCCCGCCGGAACCCAGTCGGGCTGGGAGCACCGTTTCCGCGGGCTGGGGGTGCCGCGGCTCGACGGCCGCGGGCGGGACCGGGGCCGGGGCGACCTGATCGCCCACGTGTCGGTGCACACCCCGACCGATCTTTCCCATGAGCAGGAGGAGCTGCTGCGCCGCTTTGCCGAATTGCGGGAGGAGGCGGTCACCCCGCCGAAGACCGGCTTGGGCAAAAAGATCCGCAGTGCCTTCAAGTGATGGGGGGCCGCCCCACGACCTGGTGGCCCACGCCCTGGTTGACTCGGTCGAGCACCCGGTTCCGTCCGAGGAGCTGACGCGTCACCTGTGGTCGGCCCGCCGGCTTCGTCCGGGTACCGCCATCAGCGTTACCGACGGGGCCGGATCGTGGCGGCTGGTGCGTGTCGGCCCGGTCGGTGAGTTGGACCCCGACGGGGACGTCCGCTCGGTGCCCGCCCCCGACCCGGTGGCCATCGCCTTTGCCCCGGTCAAGGGGGAGCGCCCCGAGTGGTGTGTGCAGAAGCTGACCGAGGTGGGGGTTGACCGCATCGTCGTGCTTCAGACCGATCGGTCGGTGGTGCGCTGGTCGGGATCCAAGGCGTCATCGCATCTGGCCAAGCTTGAACGCGTCGCAGCGGCTGCGCTGGAGCAGTGCCGCAGGGCGTGGTTGCCGACCATCGTCGGCCCGATCACCGTCGACGAGCTCGTCGCCGGGCAGCCGACATCCGGCCCCTCGGAGGTCTCGCTCGTGTCCTGGGTGCGCGCCGATGGCACCGGACGGACGCCCACGGCCGTCGATCGCGCCGTGCTGATCGGCCCCGAAGGCGGGTTTTCCGAGCGGGAGCGGGCGCTGGTACCCGACCAGGTCGCCCTTGGGCCCCACGTGATGCGGGCCGAGACGGCCGCCATGGTGGCGGGGGCTCGAGCGGTCGCGCTCCGTGAGAAAAAAGATCACCACGGCCACGGAGCGGGCATGTAGGATTTTACCTGCACAGATTCCGTGGCGGATGAGGGACCGCAGCTGGGTGAGGGGAGCCGATGGGGCGGATCGCCCAGATACTCGGCGCACTCGACTGCACCGATCCGGCGGGATCACCATCTTCGAAAGGGAGACCTAGATGGGGACCAGCTTCGTGGACGAGGACGAGGAAGCCCGCAGCCAGTACGGCCGTGCGGTGGGAGAGCGTCTTCGGCTCATCCGCCGCCAGAAGCGGCTCTCGCTGCAAGAGGTCGAGGCCGACTCGGATCAGGAGTTCAAGGCCTCGGTGCTCGGCGCCTACGAGCGGGGGGAGCGGGCGATATCGGTGCCCCGCTTGCAACGGCTCGCCCGGTTCTACAAGGTTCCGGTCGATCAGCTGCTGCCCGAGGACGGCGACAGCGAGATCTCACGCACCGAACACGCCGAGGCCGGAGCCAAGATCGATCTCACCCGCCTCGACGGGGTCGATGGCCCCGCAGCCGAAATGCTGAACCGCTATCTGCGCATGATCCAGGTGCAGCGCCAGGACTTCAACGGCCGCATGCTGACCATCCGGCGAGACGACATGCGAGCGATCGCCTGCATCCTCGACGTGAGTGAGGAGCACGCCCCTCAGCGGCTCAGCGAGATGGGTCTTCGCCTCGACTGACGGGTGCCGGCTGCACCCGACGGTCCGGTTCAGAGCGTCCAGCGGCGTTCATCGGTGGTGAGTTTGGCGAGGCGCTCGACGTCGACGTCAACCCCGAGCCCTGCGACACCCTCGACACCGACCGTCGGCACCCGCCCCTCCCGATCGATGGCAACCGGTGAGGTGACATCTTCGGTGAAGTACCGGTCGTCGCCGCCGATGTCGCCCACCCGGTTGGCTGCGGCTAGCCCGGCCAGCGCACGATCGGCGGCCCGGCCGATACCGGAGGACAACATGCCCCCGATGTAGGCGTCCAGGCCTTCGTCGTGGCACCAATCGAGCAACCGCCTCGCCGGGGTCGGTCCGCCGAGACGGGCGGCCTTGACGCACATGATCGGCCGCAGGCCCAGGGCCAGCGCAGTCTCGACAACGCCGAGCGAGGTCACCGATTCGTCCAGACAGATCGGCGTGTCGAGGCGTTGCGCCAGCTGGGCGTGACCGACCAGGTCGTCGGCCGTAAAGGGCTGTTCCAGCCAGGCCAGCCCGAGGCGGTCCAGGGCGATCAGGGCGTCGAGGTGGTCCGGGTCGTCGCTGCGATAGGACGCGTTGGCGTCGGCGGCCACCTCGACATCGCCATCGCCGCTCGACCTCAGCGCATCGCTGACGGCGCCAAGTGGGACCAGGTCGAGGCCCGGTTGGATCTTGATCTTCAGCCGCCGGTATCCGGCTCCGGCCAGGGCGACGGCCCGTTCGGCCAGGTCGGCGTTGGCAGCATCACCGCTACCAACGGGGTTGCGGCTGTTGCTGTTGTCGTTGCCACCGGCGGAGGTGTCACCCTGATACCCCGTGGTCGAGCGTTCACGGCTTGGGCGTTGCTGACCGGTTCGAAGGCTGAGTGCAACGCCGGCCGGCAGGGTGTCGGCTGCTGGGCCCCAGCGTTGCGCCAGCGTCTCGTTCCTCCTCCGGGCCGCCAGGTCCTCGGCCGCCAATGCTAGCGCCGAGCGGGCCATCGGGTGCCCTGGCACGGCCGACATCGCTCCTTCGACCGCGTCGGGGGTGAGCAATCCGCCGGCGATGACCGCCGGGATCAGCACGTCGCACAACATGGCCCAAGCGCCGGCGGTGTACTCATAGAAATAGCCCGGGTCGGGCAGGGCCGGGCATTCACCCCATCCGGACACAGCGGTCGGACTGGCGGGATCGTTATCTGAGCGGAACTCGACGATCAGCGTCGGACGGGCGGCCACCGTGCCATGAGCGGCCCGGTGGGGCTCCGCCAGGGTCAGCTCCACCCGCCTCAGGATGATCTCGGCGCTCACCGGCCCAGCCTGCCACGTCGGCATCTACCCGACCCGACCCCTGCGCGCGTGCGAACTCGGGAGCTGAGGGGTACGTCAGGGCGCGTTCTGGGCTCCCGGGTTCGAGAAGGTGAGCGAACTCGGGAGCTGAGGGGTACGTCAGGTCGCGTTCTGGGCTCCCGGGTTCGGGAGGTTGAGCAAGCTGGGCGACGAGGACGGCGGAGATGTGGTCATGTGGTGCGGGGGAGTTCGGGCAGCTCGAGGACCTGCCCGGGCGGGACGATGTCGGGTTCGTCCGGCTCCGGGAGCCGCTCGACGTTGTGGGCCACGCACCGATACCAGTAGATCTCGGCCTCCTGTTCCGAGGACGGGCGACCGAGCTGGGCGTCGAGGTGGGCGCGGGCCTGGTCGAACCAATGCACGTCACCCCTGGTCACGATCGTGGGGCAGGACGCCTGGTCGCCCGAGGGAGCCTGACCGATCGTGGCAACCCCAGGGGCAGGGTCGCCGTCGGCTGTTGCGTCGATGCGACCGTCGACCGGCAACCCGGGTGCCGGCGTCGTGCCGGCTGTCGGCGACCCGCCAGCGCCCGGTCGAGGCTGCGGTCCGTCCGGCAGCGGGTTCAGCTCGAGTACCCGGGTGGACGGTGCGGTCGGGCTGGTCGGATCGTCGGCCGGGCCGGCGATGCTGCTGGGAACTCCTATCGGTGGTTGGTTCTGCGCCCCCGCCACCGTGGCGGGTAGCGCGACCAGCATGGGGGAGAGGCTGAGCGTGACCGCCATCCGGAGGGGAGCGGGAAGCAGCCGGGCGTAGACCCCGACACGATCGTGGCGGCCTCTCCAGGCGGCAAGCCAGGACGCGACGATCAAGCCGAGCCACCACAGCGCCAACGCGACCGCAGCGAAGCGCACCACCGCCACGGCCAGCACGGCGGCGTCGCCGGAGTAGAGGAGGTCGAGGTCGGCTCGAGTGCGGGGCAGCGCTCCAGCGCTGGGACCCCCAACCACGGCGGTGGCGGTCGCAGCGGCCGCAACCGCTGCGGTGCTGAGCAGCGCGATCGCCAACCGACCGGGTGTGCCGAGCGGCTTTGGGTGCCTCACCGTCCGGGTGCTGCTCATGGTCCGCCCCCGGTGGTCGGGGCCGCTTTGACCGTCGCCGGCGAACCGGGGTCCGACTCCGAACCGGCGCCAGGCCCCGTCGCGCTGGGGAGCAGTGGGGTCGGTGCCCCGTCGGCGTCGCTCGCCCTCAAGCCATCGAGCCCGACGCCGGAGGAAGTCGCGAACAACCGTGTGGCCCCGGGGGCGGTGGCTACCGATCGGACCCGGACCGCATCGGAGGCGTTGACAGGGAAGTGCCGGACGAGGAACACCTCGCCGTCGTTGCGCAGTGCGGCCAGCTCGCTCCAGCCATCGCCGTCCAAGTCGACCAGGCGACCGTCGGCTATGTCGTCGCCCAGGCTCCATCGGGCGGTGCCGACGGTCAGCACCGATGAGTGGTATCCGGCGGAGCGCCCGCACCCGCTGCCGTCGGGGTCGACGCGCGGCGGCGGCACCGCCGGTTGCGAGCATCGGGCAGACGCGGCCGATCCGGTCGAGCGACCAGGCGGGGTCCCGGGCCCGGCCCGGGCGACGAGGATCCCGGCGCCGCCGAGCACGGTGAGCCCGAGCGCCGCTGCCAGACCGAGACGGACCGGCGACCGGGGGGACAGCCGGCGGGTGAGCTCTCCCAACCGTCGCCGGACGGAGGAGTCGCTCCCGGGTGTGCGGTGCTCACTCGCCCCGACGTCGGTGGATCGCTGCGCTGCTTCGACCAGATCGTCGAGGCCGGTGGCCAGCGCATCGAGGTCGTCGAGGTCTCCCGACCTGAGATCCACTGCCACGCCGGCCAGGGCGGACCTGAGCTCGGGTGCGAAGGTGGCGCCCCCCGGGGTGAGGAGCGTTGATGCCATGATCGTCGCCAGCGCCTCGCGGTCCGCCGCTCGCTCGGCCGGTCCCGCCGGGCAGACCGCAGAGCCGAGCGAGCACAGCGTGACGTCGATGTCGCCGCCCGAGTGGGACGCTCCCCGGCCGGTGGCGACGCCACGACGCCAGATGACGTGCTCGGGCTCGAGCGACAGGTGAACCCAACCGCGTCGATGGAGCCCGGCGAGCACCCTGGCCAGTGCAGCCAACGCGGCCAGGCGGTCGGCGACGGCGAGCGGCGGTGAGGCGAGCGTATGGGCGCCGGCGTCAATGGTCTCGAGCCACGTCACCGGATGCTCTCCGAAACCGACGAGCTGCACGATGCCGGCCGCGTCGCAGCGGCTCAAGACGTCGATCTCTCGGCGGACGGCCAGCGTGTCGGGTGTCAACGAACCCGAACCGGTCGGGTCGTGGAGCGTTTCGGCCGCCGAGGCTCGCTTGCGCACGAGCCGGGTGACCGAGCCAACGTCGGTGACCACGACGATCAACCCAACCGGGCAGTGGCTTGGGCGGTGATCCTGTAGGTGGGGGACACCCCGGGCAGACCCCGCCCAAAGAGCCTCCGGACCGTTGCCCCGCTGCGGACGCTGACTTGAGTGCCATCCGGCGAGACCGCCACATCAACCCACCGGCGCTCGAGCCCGGGGACGTCGAGCGAGGCCAGGTGCATCCTGGCCAGCTCGGTGGCCTGTCCCGGGTTGGTCCGCACCGGCCCGCCCGAACGGAGCGCATCGCGATCGAGCATGCCGGCGGCGTCGTCGGCGGCACGCTCGGTGACCTGAACCAGCCGCCGCTGGGCCAGGTGCGCCGCCGACAGGTCGACTGCGACAGCGCCGAGGAGGACGACGACGAGCACGCCCGCCGGGACCAACATCAGCGACGACCCCCGATCGGTCCGCCGCACTCGGCGACGGGGCGCACCTCGACGCTGTGCCCTCACCCGGCGCATGCCACACCCCCGCTTCGCCAGGCAGGACCGCGGTCCATTGCCCGCCACGGGTCGATCACCTCGGCGCCGTCGGCGGTGACCGTGCGCCATCCGAGGTTGGCCAATCCGGGCACCCGCACCAGCGGAGCGCGCAGGCGAAGGCTGACGTGGGCCAGCCCGCAAGGGCCGAAGGCAGCCGCATCGGGCCGTGTGATCGAGATTGCCGCATCGGAGCGCCCGGAGGCGACAAGCGAGGCCCGCGCCGCTGCGTCGGCCTCTGCCGAACCGGCAGCGGCGCTGTCGGCCCGCGTGTACACCCGGAGGTATTCCCGCACTGCAGCGTCCGCATCGGTGCGGGCAGCGATGACCGACCAGACATTGACGATCATGAGCGTGCCCACCAGCGCTACGAGCACCCCGGCCAGCAGCCCATCTGAGCCGCCGACGACGCCCCGGTCAGCCCAACGCCTGCGCCTCACGATGGCTCCCGCCGGACGACGACGTCGGTATGGACGCCGCCGAGGTGGGTCGCTGCGCCGACGACCGTGGCCGGCCGGGCTCGCACCCGGAGGATGACCGAGCGCCCGGTCGGGTCCCCGACGAACTGCAACTCGACGTGGTCGGCGTGGCCACCCAGGCGGGCACGCGCCCAGGCCAGGCTTTCGGCTTGGACCTCGGCCGGAACGTCGGCGTACCGAGGGTCGGAGGCCGCACGCCGGGTGGTGTCCCACGCCACGTGGTCGACCAACGAAGCGACCCACAGGTTCACCAGCACGTGGGTGGCCAAGAGCAGGAAGGCGAGAAACACCGTCACCCCCAGGGCGGCCGACAGCGTGCCGGAGCCGCGCTCTCGCCGCCGGCTGAGCATCAGTTTCCGATCTGTTCGATCGTCTGGTTTGCCTTGGTGGTCGCCGAGTTGAACATCACCCGAAACCCGACCCACATGAGCAGGCCGAGGAAGGCGATCACCAGCACGGCGATCGCAGTCGAGATGACGCCCTCGGCCAGGTCGGCTCGAGGGTTGCGACGGCGCCGAGCCGCCTGCCTCGATGTCTGGTTTGCCGGGTGAAGGTTCGGTCCCCCAAATGCGCGGGGTGGGGCGACGGTCATGGCGTCGGTGGTGAGGTCGCCAACGTCAGTGCCGACGTCATCTGCGCCGTCGATGATCCGATCGGACGAGCCTGTGGCTGTCGTCGACGGGCCGGTCAGTGTCTGGATGGTGTTCATGTTGCTCCCTTTCGGTTTCTTGGTTTCTTGGTTCCTCGGTTGGGTCAGTGTCGGAGTAACGGGCGAAGACGGCAGGAGTGGGGCTGGCTTGGGCACCGCCCCGATCAGCCCGTGAATCGGCTGAGGGCGTGGATGAAGGGAACGACGAGGAAGACCACCCCGGGCACGAGGGTGGCGACGGTGACCGGTATCCAGACCATCTGCTCGCGCCGCTCGATCGTTTCCATCAGCTCGCGATGCACCTCGCGGCGGATGCTGCGGGCCTCCATCCCGATCAGGGTGCCGAGATCGCCGGCCTCCTGGTTGAGGGCGAGCACCCCGACCAGGCGGGAGACCGCCTCGACCTTGGACAGCTCCGCCCACTCCCGCAGGGCTGACACCTCCGAGGCCCCTCCGCGAATGCGGCGCGCCGCCACTCTCAGATCCTCGGCGCAGGCGCCGCTGGAGCGCCGGCCGAGGCGGGCGACCGACGCAGAAAGCGAGTACCCGGCCGATAGGTGCATCGCCAGTTGCTCGGCGACGACAGGTAGCTCGTGGAGCACCTGGGTTCGGCGCCGTTCGTCGAGCCGGGCCAAGTGCTGCTCGGTGAGGAGGAAGACCAAGATCGGCGAAGCGGCCAACACGAAGAGCGACAACACGATCGGGAGCTTCAAGGCGGAAGCGATCGCTGCGCCGGCGATCAGTCCGGTCAGGCTCCACATCAGTTGGCGAACCCGAAAGGCAGTGGCGTCATCGTCGCGGTGCAACCTCAGCAGACGATCGCCGACGTCGTCGTCGAGGCCGACGGTGCGCGCCAGGGAGTCGCCCCAGCTCTTGGCCAGGGGCGCCACGAGCGTCCGCAGGCCGCTCAGCGTCGCCTGGCGACGCACCGCTGCGCCCCCGCCGGGTAGGTAGGCGCGCAGCCGTTGGGCCAACGGCGCCGGGTTGAGCCGAGGAAAGGAGGAGATGATCAAGACCGAGCCCGCCATCAGCCCGAGGAAGGCAAGCGCCATTGCCCGGGTCATGAGCCGAACACCCGCGCTTCGTTGGGCAGGCGCAGGATCCTGCCCGACCACACCCAGCAGGCGGACAGCACGCCGAGTGCGCCCAGTGCCAGAAGCTGGCCCAGGGCGCTTTGGTACGCCTCCCGTCCATCACCGATCGACATCCCGACCAGTGCCATCCCGAGGGGCACGAGCAGGACGAAGCGGCGGGCGAAGCGCACCCCGGCCTGCCGCGACCGGGCGTCCTTGCGGTCGAGCAGATCCTGTCGGCGGTCCTCGGCCAGCGCGGCCAGCCTTCGGTCGAGGTCGGAGCCCCCCAGCTGGTGGGCGATCAGGAGGGTCTCGCAGGTGGCATCGGCGGTCGGGTCGCCGAGTAGGTCCCGAAGCAGCTCGGTCGTGGTGGTCAGGTCTCGGCTGAGCAGCCACTCGCGATGGGCGGCATCGAAGGCCGGCCGAAGCTCCTCCGGCGCCCGGCGACCCACCTCGAACAGCGCTTGGGGTATCGAGCGGCCGACCGAGGCACACAACAGGCGGATTTCCTCGATCATCGCAGGCCAGGCCTCCCGGGCCTCCTCGAGCTGGCGGCGACGTCGACGTCGAATGAGCCCCACAGGCATGAGCGCACCCAGCACACCCATTGCGAACGCCGGAACGACCGCCCCCAGTGTCACGAGGGTCAGCACCGCTGCGCCCACGGCAGCGGTCGCCGACATGGCGACCAGTTGCGTGATCGAGACATCGGCCAGCCCCGCCTGGTTCAGGCGTTGACGCGCCGCCGCTCCGAGCGCCGCAGGCTCCACCCGAAGTGATCGGGAGATCGGTGAACCGATCAGCGGGTCGACGAGCAAGGCCACACCGGTCGCCCCGCAGGCCGCCAGCGCCAGGCCGGTCAAGGCGCTCATGGGGACACCTCGGCCACCTCGCCCCGGCGGTTGGCTGCGCGCTGCATCGGCAGCACGTCGTCCAAGGCGATGCCACTGCGATCCAGAGCGGTCTTGACGCGGACCGGCACGAGACCGCTCCAGGCCAACGGGCCGTCGAGTCGGGCCCGTTCGAAAACCGGCGTCACGGTGAACTGGGCGGCGTCGGGACCTCCGGCCAGGTCCTCGACGGCCAGGATCTCGATGACCCGGGGCCCATCGGGGGTGCGCTCGGCGTGGTCGACGACGTCGACCGCCTCGCTGACCAACGTGTTGAGCGCCGACAACGGCAGGTTGCGCCCTGCGTCGGCCAATTGGCTGACGAAGCGCAGCCGGGTGAGCGCCTGACGAGCCGACCCGGCGTGGATCGTGGTGTAGCCCTTCACCCCGGACGACAGCGTGCGCAGCAGCGGCAGTGCCTCGTCGTCGCGCACCTCACCGACGATGGCCACGTCGGGCGCCATGCGCAGGAAGCCGGCGACGAGCTGACGCAGGGTGACCTCCTCGCGCTCGCCCCGACCGCCACGGGTCTGCATCGAGGCGACGTTGGCCAGCGGAACGTCGGTCTCGAATACCTCTTCGGCCACGACGACCCGCAGTGAGGGGTCGAGGTGGCCGGCCGCGCAGTTCAACAGCGTGGTCTTGCCCGAACCGGGTGCGCCGGAGACGACCATCGACAGCCGGGCGGACACGACCGCTCGGAGAAATCGAGCGGCCTCGACGCCCAGCATGCCGTGCTCGACCAACTCGTCGAGTGAGGAGAACGCCACACCGGTGAACTTCCGGATGTTCACCATCAGGTGCCCGCCGCGGGCCAGATCGCGGTGCACGATGTGAAGTCTCGACCCATCGGGCAGCTGCGCGTCCTGGAGGCCGAGCAACGGCTCGAGCGTGCGATGAGACCCGGTGGCATCGTCGAGCAGTCGGGTCAGCGTGCGGATGACGTGGTCGTCGTCGTGGAACACCTCGTGGTGAAAGCCACTCTGACCCGAATGTCGTTTGACGAAGATGGCGTCGGGAGCGTTGACCATGATCTCCCAGACGTCGGGATCCTCCAGCAGGACGGAGAGCGGACCGTATTTGGCCAGGTTGACGAACGCCCGTTGCGCGACCTGGGAAGGATCGGAGATGTCCTGACTGCGAAGGCCCCGGCGGCACTCGACCGACCAGGCGGCCAACTCGTCGGCGATCAGGTCGCGCAAGGCCTGCTCGGATCCGCCGACGTCGAGATCGAGGGCCATTGACTTGGCGCGTCGTTGAACCCTCGCCTCGATCTCGGCGAGGGGCGAGGCAAACTCCGTCGGCTGGGCCAGCGCTTCACCCCGGTGCAGGCCGGAGGGCCGGAGTTCACCGCCGGCGACGGCCCGGTCGCTCATGACGCCTCCTCCGGATTTCCGGCCGACCGGCGGTCGGTCGGCGAGTACGTCATGCTCGGCGCTTCGTCGTCGAAGTCCGTGACGGACTGGTCACCGGGCTTCGTGTGGTTCCCGTGCCCAACGGTGGCGGCCGTCTCGATGCTCAGTACCGCAGCGAGCGGACGGACGATGCTGCGGGGGAGCGGTACCGCCGCCCGGTGACTGCTCTCGACCGAGTTCCGCTCGGGGAGGAAGACTGTGCTGCCGCGGCCTGGGGCCGATCGCTCCGCGGGTCCGGCCTCGGTGCGGTCCGGGTTGGACCGGGCGGCCATGGACCTGGTGCCCGACGACGGTGCTTGGAGCGTCAGCGCCCGCAGCACCTCGGCCCGACGGGCGGGTGACCGGGGTGCACGGTTGATCACCACCGAGGTGGCCGATGCGGGCACTCCAAACCGAGCGAGATCATCGAGCAGGCCGACGAGATGGGCCACGCCCCACAGGCTGGGCGTGCCGACCGCCAGCACCAGGTCGGCGCGCTCTAACACCGTGCGCGCCGCCACGTGCTGTTCCTCGGTGTCGGCCGACGCGGTTTCGGCTTCGCCGTCCAGATCGGCATCGAGGTCGGCCACCACGGTGGCATAGGTGGCGAGCAGCCCATCGAGCCCCGCAGCGAACGCGTGGGGTCGCAGCGCCGTCCAGTCACGCCGGCGTCGCAGCCCCACCAGCAGGTGGTAGTGCCGGTTTGGGAGCTCGAAGAGGTGCTCGCGCACCCTGTCCCGCTCCGGGTGTCCGTGACGGTGAGCCTCGGTCAGTTCCACGACGCCGGGTACGACATCGCCGGTGTCGTGATACAGCGCCTGGGACGCACCGAATGAAAAGTCGGCCAGGGCAACGGTGCCATCGATCGCGTCACCATCGGCTACCGCCTGGGCGATTGCCATCGCCACGGTCGACGTGCCGGCGCCGCCGCGTCCGATGACGGCGATCAGGCGACCGGCCCACCGCTCGTCGGTCGCTTCAGCGAGTGGCTCGACCGAGCGGGCATCGCTGATCGGCGCGGCGGCGACGCTCAGCGCGTCGGTGAGGTCGTCGCGCCCGAAGTCGTCGGGCAGGAGCGCCGCCGCGCCAAGCTCGAGCCAGTTGCGATCAATCCGGGCATCGTTGACGACCAGCGTCGCTGCGCCGGCGTCCCTCGCCGCTGCGATCAGATCGCGGTCCGCCCCCTTCGATGCGCCATCGACGAGCAATGCGGAGTGGGCCCGACCGGTCGCCAGGCGGGCCCGCACCTCGGTCGAAGAGAGGCACTTGACGAACTCGACCGGGGCCAATCCCGAAGTCGACCAGCGCGTGACCTCAGCAAACCAGGCCGAACGGGGCGGCGCCAGCCCCAGCACCACCCAGCGCTCAGCCATGGCCGGACCCGCCGTTCGTTGAGGCTGCTGGGCCGGGTGTCGGTGCGGCAAGCGTCATCTTGCCCGATGCGCTGGCGCCGACGATGGCGGCCAAGGCCCGCTCGTCGGCCACCTCGATAGTGACGACCAGCGAACCGAGTTGCCCAAGGTCGCCGGTGGAGTCGGCGTTGACGGCGAGCACCCGTGAACGCTCGGCGACCACGGTCGCTTCCGAGTCGCCCTCGGTGCTGGAGAGCACGTCGACCACCGCCCCGCTCTCAAGGTCGCCGTCGAGTGCGCTGGCGCGGCTCAACTCCAGCGAGACGCGCCGAGCGGGACCGTCGATGCTTCCCGGTTCGACGACCGACGCCGGGCTGAGCAACTGGTTTTTGCCGACCGCAGCTGTCGTCTCCTTTCCGACCAACGAGCGCCAGTCGTCGGTCAACTGACCGGTCATCTCTGGGGGCAACTCGGCCGGCGCCAGGCCGAGATCTGCTCGCTCGATCACGTCGCCTGGAGCCAAGGGATGGGTGGCGACCACGAACTTGTTCACCGGGGCGGCATGAGCCTGTTGGTAGGCGGCGAAGAGCCCCACGCCCGATGCGGCGATGAGGAAGCCACCCAGAACGGCCCGTCCGCTGGGCAGCATCGTCCGATCGAGGCCCCGCTTGGGGTGGCCGTGGTCCGAACTTGAATGTTCAACCCCGCCGTAGGATTTCAAACTTCGACTGTTCGTCACGGGTTTCGGTCCCGTCAGTTGAGTCACGGATGCTCTCCTCCGTTCGGTCACTGGTCCATGCCTGGTCGCGCACAAGGACGCGCGTGAATGCCATTTTGCTCAGCACAACTCTGCCGAGAGCCACGGTGCGGTGCCGAGAACCCCCCCCGAGTTTTGGATCACCGCCGCTCGATCGTTCGCGCTGGGCGAGGTCGAGCGGATGACCAGTGTGCGCGTTGTCTCCCCCGAATGGCAAGGGGATTTCTCACCGGGGTGTCGTGTCCCCGGGGGCCTCGCCCCAGGCACGACGCTCGACGGCCGAGCGGCGACGCGCTAATCGTTGCTTCGCCGTTCGTCAGTGCATGGCACCCCTCCACTCGCCACGCTGCTCGCCGATCCACTGCTCGCCAGGAGCCGCCACCTCGTTACCTGGGCGGTGTCGGTGCGTGATCCGAACTGGGCCAGCGCGAGCGCCTCCAAATGGCGGTACTTCCAGGCGAAGGCTGACCCGGGCGAGCAAGCAAGGCGGCAAGGCGGCCGAGTCCGGCGACGCGAGCGCGAGGTCTGAGCCCGAACGTCCCGAAGCGGCGTGCGAAGCATGGGTTGGCGAGCCCGCTTAGCTTGACACTGGACCAACAACCCCAACCCACAGAGACCCTTGGACCACCCAATGGGGCCCACGCAACAGTGTCCGCCAGCGGGGCGATTGCCTCGCTGGCGGCAGAGACGCCGTCTTCTACTTCTGCTTCCGCGTTGTCTTCACAGACACGCTCCCACCGACGCGTGCTGGCGCACCGGCGGCTGGTTGTTGCCCAACGATGATGTCGTCGTTCGAACCGCCGTCGACCTCCAGCTTCAAGGGTGTCGCTCCGAGGGTAGCCTTGGCTTGCCCGACGGTTTGGTTGATTAGTAGCGGTGTTCCGCCGTCCAGAAAGTTCTCGGACTCTTCCATCAATTCCCGCACGCGCAAACTGGTCCAGAGATAACAGAGAATTATCGAAGTGACTAGTGTGATCGTGATGACTGACACACCAACTATTCCTGCGTAGCAGGCACCTCCAAGACATTTCTTAAGTGTGTTGCTGAGATCCCCTAGGGCCGGTCCGACCTTGGCCAAGTTCACCAAACCAAGTCCGATGATGATCGTGGTGAGCCAGTCGGAGACTTTGATCAAATTTGAGTTCGTGAGATAGTGAGCGCCCCTCGGCGCATTCGTTGATGGATCGGTTGCGAGGGCTGATTCGCCCCCTACCGGAGTATCTCGAAGGCGCGGCAAACCGAAGAGGAACCCGAGGCCGGCCCCCACTGCTGCCGCAGCGCCGGATAACGCGAATACCGTCAGGCCTGCCCCGAGCCCACTTACGCTGCTTTCCGATGGGACACTCAAGGCCAGGGCGATGCTGCAAATAAGCATGACGAAGATCAGCAGGTATGCCACGGTGGTTACACCCTGTTCGGTCTTATCGCCCGGAGTGCGTTCGTTCGATCGGCGCAGACCCATGGGTGCTCCTTGTTTGCGTAGAATCCGTCTCAGGAGTGTGAGCGTTGTTCGTCCAATTCGCAAGGGGGGACCCGTCTATGAAGAGAGGTGCTTCGAGGTGCGGCCGAGGCTGCGAGCGGACCGATGAGCTCGGATTCGGCCCGACAAGCTGGGTGCTCGCTTTGTATTGCGACGCAAAACTCGGAACATGTTCAGTGGCTTCCCTCCCTTGCAAGGCTCGAGCGGCGGGCATCCAGGCGGCCGCGAGCCGGTGTGACCAGCTCATCAACACCTCGGCGCTAGGGTGAAATCGACGACGGAACACGCCGTCGTTTCAGCCATGGGGGAGCGCCGATGCTCGGCACGATGCAGGACCGTCCACTGACCCTGGACCACTTTGTCAACCGGGTCGAGACCTACTTTCCCGACCGGGGAATCGTGACCAACACCGCCGCCGGCCTGGAACGGACCACCTACGGCGAGTGGGCCGAGCGCACCCATCGCCTGGCCGGCGTGTTCGACAACCTGGGCATCTCCAAAGACGGGCGCGTCGGCACGTTTGCCTGGAACTCCGCCCGGCACCTCGAGCTGTACTTCGCGGCGCCGTGCAGCGGTCGAGTGCTGCACACCCTCAACCTGCGGCTCTTCCCCGAGCAGCTGACCTACATCGTCAACCATGCCGAGGACGAGGTGATCTTCGTCGATCGCAGCCTGCTGGGCCTGCTCGTGCCCCGTATCGGCGAGTTGCCCACGGTGAAGCACCTCGTCGTCATGGACGATGGCGCCCCGAGCGAGATCCCCAGCTTCGACGATGGGCTCGAAGTGCATGACTACGAGCAACTGCTCGCCGCAGCCGAATGGACCGAGTTCCGCTGCAACGACGAGTTGGCAGCAGCGTCGATGTGTTACACGTCGGGCACCACCGGCAACCCCAAGGGCGTCACCTACACCCACCGGTCGACCTTCCTGCACACGATGGCCGCCATGCTGGCCGACACGATCGGCGTGACCGAGGCCGACGTCATCCTGCCCGTCGTCCCGATGTTCCACGCCAACGCCTGGGGTCTGGCCCACGCCGCGGTGGCCTCCGGTGCCAAGCTGGTCAACCCCGGTCCCGACCTGTCGGCGCCGACGCTCGCCCGCCTGATCGAGGAGGAGCGGGTGACCCTCGCAGCCGGCGTGCCCACCATCTGGATGGGTGTCGTCGAGGAGCTCGAGGGCCGCGACACCTCGTCGCTGCGGGTGGTGCCGTGCGGCGGTTCGGCCGTGCCGACCTCGCTATCGAAGCGCTTCGAAGAGGTCACAGGCCTGCCGATCCTTCAGGCCTGGGGGATGACCGAGACCTCGCCGGTCGGCTCGGTGGCCAAGGTGATCTCCACCCTGGAGGATTCTTCGCAGGAGAAGCTGGACGAGCTGCGTGCCTCCCAGGGCCTGCCAGTGCTGGGCGTCGAGCTGCGGGTGGTCGACCCCGACGGGAACAAGGTGCCTTGGGACGGCGAGACCCAGGGCGAGCTGCAGGCGGCCGGGCCGTGGATCACCAACGGCTACTACAACGACGACCGCTCAGACGCAGCGATGACCGAGGACGGCTGGTGCCGCACCGGAGACGTTGCCGTCATGTTGCCCGAGGGTTATATGAAGTTGGTCGACCGCACCAAGGACGTCATCAAGACCGGCGGCGAGTGGATCAGCTCGGTCGAGCTCGAGAACGAGATCATGGCGCATCCGGCGGTGGCCGAGGCCGCGGTGATCGCGGTGAGCCATCCGAAGTGGGCGGAGCGACCGCTGGCCTGCGTCGTGTTGCGCGATGGCGCCGAGGCGACCAGGGAGGACATCCTCGAGTTCCTCGACGGCCGTGTGGCCAAGTGGTGGATCCCCGACGACGTGGTCTTTATCGACGAGGTGCCCAAGACCTCCGTTGGTAAGTTCTCGAAGAAGACGCTGCGCGACCAGTTCGCCGACTACGTGCTGCCGGGCGTCGAGGACGCCTGAGGTCGGCGACCGGCGACCGTCCCGACGGCGGGTCTCACCTTGTGGGAACTCGCCGTCGGGTCGCAGGCGGCGTCAAAGCTGCAGCGTGATTGCGCGGCGGCGGGGGAGATCGGGCCGGGTAGCCTGGGCGAGTGCCCGAGCGATACCGGTTTCTCCTCCGACCGTGGTGGATCGCCACCCACGTACTGCTGATCGCCGCCGTCCTGCTCATGGTCAGGTTGGGGTTTTGGCAGCTCGATCGGCTGCACGAGAAGCAGGACATTGCCGACGCCATCGAGCTGAGCGCCGCGCAGCCTGCGGTGCCGGTCGACACCTTGGTCGATCCCGACAAGGGTACCGACGAGCCCGAAGCGCTGCATTACCGGACGGTGACCGCCACCGGCACCTACCTGGCCGACGAGGAGGTGCTGGTCGCCAACCGCACCCAGGACGGCCAGGCCGGCTATTGGGTGGTCACCCCGTTGGAGATTTCGTCCACCGAATCGGTGGCGGTCCTGCGTGGCTTCGTTCAGCTTGCCCTCGGCGAGGAAGGCGTTCCGGTCGCTGCGGTGGCCCCGCCCAAGGGACCGGTGACCGTGACCGGTTGGGTGCAGACCACCGCTGAGCGCGGCGCGTTCGGGGGGACCGACGATCGGCCCGGCCAGTTGGAGCGGTTCAACCGGCTCGACCTGGCACGGCTGGGTGAACAGGTGAGCGTGCCCCTCGACCCGGTGGCGGTCGTGGCGATCGAGCAGCAGCCGGCGACGGCGGGCGATCAGCTGGCCCCGGTGCCTCGGCCGGAGCCGGACCTGGGTCCGCATCTGGGCTACGCCGGACAGTGGTTTGTGTTTGCCCTGATCTTCGCCATCGGGTACCCGTTCATGCTGCGGCGCCAAGCGCGCCAGTACGAGGAGCGAGATCTCGCTCGCGATGACGATGGCACCGGGGACGGCGGCGGGGGGCCCGGTGGGGGCGGCACTGGAGGCGGAACGCCCGGCGGGGGTCCGGCACGGCCCACCGACGCAACGACATCGGCGGCCTATCCCTCGTCGGCGTCACCCCGGCGCGTCCAACCGTCCACGCAGGGCTGAGGGGCCGGCCATCGCGGCGCACCCGTTCGTCGCTGAGGACCCGGATGGCCACGGTCGTCCGACGGCCCGCCTGGACCCGTTGTTCGGGCTGGCCGAGGACCACCCGAAGCGGCGCCTCGCGCAGGCCGCCGTCCGATGTCTGGATGACGTCGCCATGAACGACTTGGGCCTGGAGGCGGTTGCCCGTGAGGCCGGGCTGTCACGCGCCACCCTCTATCGGGTTTTTCCAAACGGTCGTGACGAGCTGCTGCGCACTGCACTGGCCGCCGAAGTGGCCGAGTTCTGGCGCAACCTGGCCAACGCTGTGGCGGGGGAGACGACGCTGGAGGGCCGCCTCACCCGCGGCCTGATCGACGGCGTGCTCCGAACCGAGAACCATGCGCTGCTGCAACGCCTGGTGCACCAGGAGGCGGAGGAGTTCGCCCCCTTCCTCGACGAACTCGAGCCCGCTGTGTTCACCCTGCTGTCGGCCTATCTGGCCGATCTGTTGGATCGCTTCTCGGGGGACCTGGCCCCGGGGGTCGATCGCGACGAGGCCTCGCGCTACCTGGCCACCTTGATCCTGAGCTACCTGGGCAGCCCGGCATCGATCGATTTCACCGACGAGGCGCGGGTGGCCCACCTGGTCCGCACCCAGATGCTCGGCGGAATCGTGGCGTCGGTCACTCTGCCGAACGTGATGCCCGCCGACACAGGGCGTGACGAACGACACGCCAGCCGCTGATGCGCTGAGACACATCGTGTCTTAGTGTTTCAAGCGATGCAGGTGATCGACCAAAGCACTAGCCGTTCCGGCGGCACCTTGGGCGCGCCCACCATGATCTCGCTCACCGACATCCGCATCCCCGGTGCGCTCGACGACAAGCCGGTCACCTTGGAGCTGCCTGCCGCCCTGTCGTGGCTGGCGAGGGCGGCCCAGCCCCAGCACGGCGATGTGGCGCCGCTGCTCGATGCTGCGGCCGTCTGCATCGCTCGGTGGGGGGTGGCCAAGACCACCGCCGGGGATGTGGCCGAGGAGGCCGGCTGTTCCCGAGCGACGCTGTACCGCCGGTTCCCGGGAGGGCGCGACCAGTGGTTGCGGGCCGTGGTCGAACGCGAAGCGGGCGACGTCGTCGCCGAAGTTTTGGGCGAGGTGGCCCGAACCGACGACCTGGTCCGGGCGGTGGCGCTGGGTGTGTCCGGAGCGATCCAGGCGATGTGGCGGCGCCCCGTGCTGTCACGGCTGTTGGAGCACGAACGTGAGCTGCTGTTGCCCGAGGTGCTGATGGATCGTGCCTCGCACGTCTACGTCAGGCTTGGCGAGGTGGCGGCGCCGGCTCTGAGTCACCTGTGTGATCCCGATCGGGCTCGCACGATCGGTGAATGGGGCGCACGGCTGGTGGTCGCCCGGGCGCTGCAGCCCGAGTTGCCCGGCGGGCTGGCGGTCGAGGATCCCAACATCGTCGCTCATCTCGCCTCCCGATATCTCCTGCCGGGGCTTTTCCCCGAGCGCCCGAGCGAGTTCGGGCGGGCCCGCCATCTCGAACACCACAGTTCCGAACAAATGACATCGACCAATCAAGCCAATCACCAACTGGAGGCGCAATGACCGACACCATGCCCACGACCGACCCGATGTCGGCGGACAACCGCTCGATGATCGGCCGGGACGAGATCGACGACCTCGAGTCGATCCTGGCGGTCACCAACACCGACCGCGACGAGGTGGTTCACCACGTACAGAACCACGCGGAGACGATCTACACGTGGAACTACGACAAGGGTGAGCGCCCGGCGCTGAACAAGCTGTACGAGAAGGCCAAGAACGCCCAGTGGAACGGCGAGACCGACCTGCCCTGGGAAACCGAGGTCGACCCGGAGAAGGTGGTTGCCGAAAACGCGATCGCCAACGCCGGCGTCGCCTCCACCCCGGATCAGATGCGGGCGCTCGGCGGCCCCTTCACCAACCTGAGCGACGCCGACTTTGGGCGCTTCGCCATCGAGTCCAACGTCTGGACCCTGTCGCAGTTCCTCCACGGCGAGCAGGGCGCCCTGGTGTGCACCGCCAAGATCGTCGAGACCGTGCCGTGGATCGACGCCAAGTACTACGCCTCCACCCAGGTCATGGACGAGGCCCGCCACGTCGAGGTGTTCGCCAAGTACCTCCAGGACAAGTGGGGCGGTGAGTACCCGGTCAACGCCCACCTGAAGATGCTGCTTGACGACATCGTCAGCGACACCCGCTGGGACATGACCTACCTGGGCATGCAGATCATGGTCGAGGGGCTGGCGCTGGCCGCGTTCGGCTTCATGCAGCAGATGACCACCGAGCCGCTGCTGAAGAAGCTGCTGCGCTACGTGATGAGCGACGAGGCCCGCCACGTGGCCTTCGGTGTGCTGTCGCTGCGGGAGTACTACGCCGAGCTGACCGACGCCGAGATCTTCGAGCGCCAACAGTTCGCCTTCGAAGCCGGCGTCCGCATGCGCGACCGCTTCCTCCAACAGGAGGTGTGGGAGCGCATGGGCATGAACGTCAAGGAGGCCATCCAGGCCACGATGGCCGTCCCCGAGCGGGATCTGTTTCAGATGATGCTCTTCTCCAAGATCGTGCCCAACGCCAAGAAGCTCGGCCTGTTGGACCGCAACGACTCCTGGCTGCGCCGCCGCTACGAGGAGCTCGGCGTGATCCAGTTCGAGGACCTGGTCGACACCGGCAACGAGTACGAGAACTTCTCGCT
Organism: Candidatus Neomicrothrix sp.; assembly: GCF_035329545.1. Taxonomy (NCBI): domain Bacteria; kingdom Bacillati; phylum Actinomycetota; class Acidimicrobiia; order Acidimicrobiales; family Microthrixaceae; genus Candidatus Neomicrothrix; species Candidatus Neomicrothrix sp. The sequence continues at coordinate 15,117 of NZ_DAOLGP010000037.1, read as the reverse complement.
CGAGCAGATCGCCGCCGACGATGCGGCCGCCGCCGCCAAGGCCTGACCGGCCGCTCTGGCTGTGGGGCCGGCCCCCGACCCGATCACGGGCGCTCTGCTCGCCCTGCGGTTGTTGGCCGTCGCCGACGCGCCCGATGTTGCCGAGCGGTCGGGATGGCCTCAGCCGGACATCGACCGTGTGCTGGCCCACCTCGACGAGACGGGGTGGGCCAGATATCGGCCCGGCCGCTTTCCTGGCTGGATGCTCACCGGTCATGGCCGTGCCGAGGGCGAGCGGCGTTTGGCCCAGGAACTGGATGTCACCGGAGCGCGCGCCCGCACCGACGTGCTCTACCGGCGGTTTTTGGTGCTTAACCCGGAGGTGCTGCGGGTCGCATCGGCCTGGCAGGTGCGGACCGTGGGTGGTGTCGACGTGCCCAACGACCACGCTGACGAGGATCACGACGCAGCGGTGATCGCAGAGCTGGAAGCACTGCACCGGCGGGCGGAGGGACTGCTCGCCGAGTTGGAGTCACCCCTACCCAGGCTGGCGGGGTACCGGCCGCGGTTGAGCTCGGCGCTGGCACGGGTGCGCTCCGGCGAGGGTGACTGGTTCGTCCGGCCCGGCGTCGACAGCTATCACACCGTGTGGTTCGAGCTGCACGAGAACCTGCTCGCCACCCTTGGGCGTCGTCGCAACGATGGGATCGACTGACCGGGCCCCGGTATCTCCTACGGTGATGGGGTCGCCCCGTGGCACGATGTGGGTCCGACGAGACACAGTGCATCCCGGCGACCGTGCCGTGATCGACAAGGAGGCGACATGGCGAGGTTCGGCAGGGTAATCACCGCCATGGTGACCCCGTTCGACGAACGCGGTGGGCTCGATCTCGATGCGGCCGCCCGGCTGGCCCAATGGCTGACCGAAAACGGTTCCGAGGGGTTGGTCCTCGCCGGCACCACGGGCGAAGGCCCGGTGCTGTCCGAGGCCGAGGTGGTGGCGCTCACCCGACGGGTGCGCGAGTCGGTCGACGTGCCCATCCTGGTGGGCACCGGCACCAACGACACCGCCAAGACGATCGAGCTGACCAAGCGGGTGTCCGACACGGGCATCCAGGGCGTGCTCATCGTCACCCCGTACTACTCGCGGCCCTCTCAGGCCGGTCTGGCCGACCACTTTGCCCGGGTGGCCAACTCCACCCACCTCGACGTCGTGCTCTACGACATCCCCGTGCGCACCGGCCGTCGCATCGAGCCCGAAACACTGCTGACGCTGGCGCGCGAGGTGGACAACATCGTTGCGGTGAAGGATGCGGCCAATACGCCGACCGTCACCGCCGTCGTCGCAGCCGCCGCTCCCGAGGGGTTCGAGATCTACTCGGGCGAAGACGCGATGACCCTGCCGATCATCGCGGTCGGCGGTGTCGGCGTCATCTCGGTGGCCAGCCACTGGGTCGGCCAGCAGTTCCAGGCGTTCTTCGATGCCATCGAGGCTGGCGACCTGCCCGAGGCCCGACGCCAGAACGCCAGGATGTTGCCATCGTTCGCTTTTGAGGGCGGCGATCAAACCCCGAACCCGATCCCGACCAAGGCGATGATGCGGGTGCTCGGGCTGTCGGTGGGCCAGTGCCGTCCACCGGTGGGGGCGGCCCCGGAAGGCCTCGAGGACCGTGCCCGTGACGTGTTGGCCGGCCTGAGGTAGCCGAGCGGAACTCGACGGGCACGACCGCTGAGTGCCCGGTGTTGCGCGTGTTGGTCCACCGGGCACGTAGGGTGCCACCCACATGGCATCACCACTGAAAATCACGTTCCTGGGCGGCCTGGGAGAGATCGGACGCAACTGCGCGGCGTTCGAGTACGAGGACCAGATCCTGCTGCTCGACTGCGGCCTCATGTTCCCCGACCACGACATGCTGGGCGTCGACATCGTGCTGCCCGACTTCTCGTGGGTGCACGAACGGGCCGACAAGATCGTCGGCTGCGTGTTGACGCACGGCCACGAGGACCACGTTGGAGGGCTCAGCTACCTGCTGCCCGACGTGTCCTTCCCGCTCTATGGCACCGAGGTGACCCTGGGGCTGGCCTACCCGCGCATCGAGGAGAACGGCCTGCTGGGGCGCACCGAGTTCAACGAGGTGCGCGACGGCGAGACCCATCAGATCGGGCCGTTCTCGTGTCAGTTTTTTGCGATGACCCACTCGGTGCCCCAAGCGGTGGCCACGGCGATTACCACCGGCCAAGGCACGGTGTTGCACTCCGGTGACTTCAAGATCGACCTCACCCCGGTTGACGGTCGCCTCAGCGACCTGTCCGGCATCGGCGCCATCGCCACCGATCCGGGCATCCGCCTGCTGCTCGCCGACTCGACCAATGCCGGCTCGGCGGGCTATTCGGTCTCGGAGACCGAGGTGGGCAAGGTGCTGTACGACCTGATGCACCGCTATCGGGGCCGGCGCATCGTCACCGCCTGCTTTGCCTCCCACATCCACCGGGTGCAGCAGATTGCCGATGCGGCGATCGAGTACGACCGCAAGGTGGCAACCCTCGGCCGGTCGATGAAGCGAAACGTGGCCATGGCACGCGAGATGGGCGTGCTGCACATTCCCGACGACGCGTTGATCGACATCGAGGAGATCAGCAAGTACGAACCTGGCGAAGTGATCGTCATCTCCACGGGCTCGCAGGGTGAGGCGATGTCGGCCCTCACGCTGATGGCCACCCGCGAGAGCCGCTGGCTCAACGTGGGCGAGGAGGACGTGGTGATCCTGTCGTCGCACCCCATCCCCGGCAACGAGCATGCGGTCAACAAGGTGATCGACAAGCTGACCCGCCAGGGGGTCGAGGTGGTGCACTCGGGCATCGAGGACGTGCACGCCACCGGCCACGCCAAGCGTGAAGAGCTGAAGTTGTTGCAGTCGCTCACCCATGCCGACTGGTTCGTGCCCGTGCACGGTGAGTTCACCCACATGACCCACCACGCCAAGATCGCCGAGCAGATGGGCACGCCGACGGATCGCATCCTCGTGTGCGAGGACGGCGACACGTTGGTGCTCGATGACGACGGCCTGACCAGGGGTGACCGGGTCCCGGCCGAGTACATCTATGTCGACGGCAAGACGGTGGGAGAGATCGGCTCGTCGGTGCTGCGCGACCGTCAGGTGCTCGGCGAGGAGGGCGTGGTCAACATCGTCGTGATGGTCGATCTCGACCGACGCGAGATCGTGGCCGGCCCCGAGCTGAGCACCCGCGGATGGGTGCAGGAGGTCGAGTCGGCCGACCTGCTTGCCGAGGGCTGCAAGCGCGCCGCCAAGGCGATCAACGACTCGCTCTCGGGCGGCGGTAACGCCGATCAGGTGGCCAAGGCGGCCCGCAAGGCCGTCGGGTCGTTCGTCAACCAGCGCACACGCCGCCGGCCGATGATCGTGCCGGTGGTCCTTGAGGCCTGACCCGCTCTGAGGTATCCGGGTCTGGCACTGGCACTGGCACTGGCACGGGGTCGGGCGATGAACGCCTCGACGACGGCCTGTTGGCTACCGTCACCCGGTGCGCCTCAACGTGATCAGCCGGGGTTCCGGCCCGCCCATCGTGTTCCTCCACGGTCTCGGCGCCTCGGCGACCACCTGGAACGCAGTCGCTGAGACGCTCTCGGACCGGCACCTCACGGTGGCGGTCGACCTGCTCGGCCACGGCGGGTCGGCGTGCCCGGATGATCCTGAGGAGTTCTCGAGGGATGCGGCACTCGCCGACCTCGACGATGTGCTGTCCACCCTCGACGAGCGCGCTCTGCTCGTCGGACACTCGCTGGGCGGTTACATGGCGCTCGCGCATGCGGCGACCCGGCCGGGAGCGACCACAGGCATCGTCGTGCTCAACACCGGCCCCGGCTTTCGGGACCCCGAGAAGCGGGAGGCCTGGAACGAGCGGTCGCGCCGCAACGCCCATCGCTTCGGCGTGCCCGAACGGGTGGCCAACCTCAACCTGCAACACGACTCGGTGGTCATGGACCGGCTCGCCGGGATCGAGACGCCGACGCTGGTGCTGGTCGGGGGCGCCGATCGCCCGGAATACCTCGGCTCGGGTCGGTACCTCGAACACAAGATGCCCGACGCCAGCCTGGTCGTGATCGAGGGCGGCGAACACTCGATGCAGGAGGACACCCACGCGACGGAGATCGCCGACCTCATCGCACGGTTCCAAGCTGGGCCGGAGTGACCCTCATGCGAAACCCTCACCGGAGGGTTTGGTACCGAGGAGCATGCGCAACCCACCCGGGAGGGTTTCGCACATCGCTCTGAGCGGTGATGGTGTCGACGGTTACAGCTGTGCGAGGGCCTGGTAGGCGGACATGACGATCATGGCGCCGCGCAGGTCGCCGACGAGGCCGGATGCCATCTTGTTCATCGCGTACCTGACCGTCAGCTGGGCATCGACGTCGATCAGAGCGATCGAGCCGCCCCAGCCACCCCAGAAGCAGGTTCGGGGGTTGGGGCTGAGCGGGATCGACTCGTTCATCAGGCCGAAGCCCATGCCCAGCTTCATCTTCATGCCCAGCACCAGGTCGACGTCTTCGCTCTGAGGCTCGAAAATGCGCTCGACTCCCCCCGGCGACATCAGCCGCACCCCGTCCACTTCGCTACCGCAGGCCAGCGCCGAGTGGACCCGGGCGATCGAGCGGGCGTTGCCGGTGCCGCCGGCGGCCGGGATCTCGGCGCCTCGCCAGGCCCGGGTCCGGGTCTCGGTGGCATCGAGCGGGCAACTCAGCAGCGTGCGAGCGGCGATCGAGTCGATGGCGGTGTCGGTCCCGTCCAGCCCGGCGCCGGAGGGAACCAGGTCGCCCACGCGGTGGTCCTCCGAGGCGGGCAGACCGATGTGGAAGTCGGCGCCGAGCGGTTCGGCCACCTCCTCGCGAAAGAACGTGCCGATCGAGCGGCCGGTGACCCGTCGGACGATGCCCGCCTCCAGGTTGCCCTGGGAGATGGCGTGATACCCCGGATGGGTTCCCGGCTCCCACCAGGGGGTCTGCGCTGCCAGGTGGTGCTCGACCGCCTCCTCGTCGTAGAGGTCCTCGGGAGCGATGGCCGGGTCGAAGCCCGACAGGCCGGCGTTGTGGGCCATCACGTGGCTGACGAGCACGCCTTCCTTGTGGTGGGCGGCGAACTCGGGCCTAGGTGGCCACCGGCGCGGTGAAGTCGATCTCGCCCCGGTCGGCCAGCATCAACATGACGGTGGCGGCCATCGTCTTGGTCGTCGAGTAGACGTTGACGATCGTGTCGGCCTGCCACGGGCGGCCGTTTTCGTCGGCGTCGCCCGCCCACAGGTCGACGACCGGGTTCCCACCCAGGGTGACGCACACCGAGGCGCCGAGCTCCTGCCCGCTGTCGAAGTTGGCGGCCATCGCCGCCTGCACTGGCTCGAACTCGTCGTCGCAGGTTCCGTGGATCTCGGTCATCTCGTCTGCCCCCATGCTTCTCTGGTCCACGAGGTTAGGAGCAGGACTCCAGCACCGCTGCGGTGGTGACCGCGCCGAGCTCCCACAGCCGCTCGGAGGCGTCGACCGTCGGCGACCCGACGACGAGCACCGGTGGCCTGACCGCCGACCAGCCGAGGCCGGTGACGATGCGTTGGACGGCGAGGGCGGCGCCGTCGACCTCGTTGTTGCCGTGCACCCACAGCCCCCAGGGGCGACCTCGGGTGGCGTCGAGGCACGGGTAGTACACCGTGTCGAAGAAGTGCTTCAGCGCCCCCGACATGTAACCGAAGTTGGCCGGGGTGCCCAGCAGGTAGCCGTCAGCGTCGAGCACGTCGGGCACGACCGCCGCCAGGGCCGGGCGGAGAACGACCTCGAGGTCGCCTCCGAGTTCGTCGGCCGCAGCGGTCGCCCCGTCGCACACCGAGTGGAGCATCGCGTGGGTGTCCGGCGACGGTGTGTGGTGGATCACGAGCAGGCGGGCCATGCCCAAGCCTGGCCCATCCGGGTCGAGGGTGCGCCAGATCGTCACCGGTCGCAACTACCTTGGATGGCGACGTGGCTACGAAGAAATCATCCAATCGGTCCAGCAGCGCTGGGTCCTCGGGTACCCGCTCCTCTTCGGTGGCGGGACGCGCGGGGCGATCGACGGCGACCAGCCGCGGCCGGTCCGCGCCCAAGTCCTCTGGCCGTTCCAGTACCCGCAACACCAAGAAGCCCGGTGCCAATGCGCGCTCCGGCTGGCTGAGCGAGGCCTTCGAGGGCTACGGGGACGACGTCGCCGGCACCTTGCTGATCGGTGCGGCGATCATCTGCGGGCTCGGCATCTACGGGGGCTTCGGCGGTGCGCTTGGCCGCCTTTTTCGCAACGTCGTCATCGACGTGGCAGGCCTGTTTGCCTACGTGGTCCCGGTCCTCGCCGTCGCGCTGGGCGTGTGGCTGATCGCCCGCCCCAACGAGATCGACGCCGAGTCGGCGGCCAGCACTCGCCGTCGGTTGGTTGGCGCACTGCTGGCCTTCGCCAGCCTGACCGGCGCCACCCACCTGATCGTCGACCCGCCGCCAATGGGCGAGGTGGGCGTCGGGGTGGCCAACGACAACGCCGGTGGGCTGTTCGGCTGGTTGGTGGCCAACCCGCTCAGCACCCTGTTGGGCCGCTGGGGCGCCCTGGCGCTGATGCCGGTGGTGTTGTTCTTCGCCGTGTCGTTGCTGACCGGCCGCCGCATGCGCACGCTCGCCGGCGATACCCGGGTTGCCCTGGCACCGGTGGGACGCCTGATGGGCGACGGCGCAGGAGCACTCTTCCGCCTGGGGCCCCGCGAGGCGATCCTCGATGGACCGGCCACCGAGGAGGAGGTCGACCCGGATGCGCCGACCGGCGTGATGGACGGGCCCGGTGGGCATCGGGGGCGCTTCTTCGACCAGGACAACGACCCGGCCACCGGCCATCTCGAGACGCCGCCCGACCTGCCGCCGACCGGTCCGCCGCCGTCCACCTCGACCAAAGCCCAGGTGACACCGCCCCGGTCGCCCAAGGTGGTCGTCCCCTTTGACGACTCGGTCGATCCCGAGCAGCTGGAGATGGACCTCGACCCGGCCGCCGGGTCCTCGTGGGTGTTGCCCCGCATCGACCTGCTCAGCCGCAGCGACACTCGGGAGGTCGACGAGGAGGCGGTGGCCGAACGGGGTCAGCGCCTCGAGGCGGCCCTGGCCGAGCACGGGGTGGAGACCCGCCTGGTCGGCATGGTGGTCGGCCCGACGGTCACGCGCTACGAACTCGAGCTCGGCGTGGGCGTCAAGGTGGCCAAGGTCACCAACCTCAACCGCGACATCGCCTACGCACTCGCCTCGTCAGATGTGCGGATCATCGCCCCGATCCCGGGCCGCCAGGCGATCGGGGTCGAGGTGCCCAACGACGACCGCGACGTCGTGGCGCTGGGCGACATCCTCACCTCCGCGGAGGCGGCCAAGGCTCGGGCGCCGCTCGAGGTCGGCGTCGGGCGTGACATCAACGGCCGGTCGGTCATGGTCGACCTGGCGACGATGCCCCACGTGCTGATCGCCGGCCAGACCGGTGCGGGCAAGTCGAGCTGCCTCAACTCGATCCTCACGTCGATCATGATGCGGGTCACCCCCGACCAGGTCGGACTGATCCTGATCGACCCCAAGCGGGTTGAGCTCACCCAGTACGACCGCATCCCGCACCTGCTCACCAGCGTGGTGACCGACCCGAAGAAGGCCGCCAACGCCCTCGACTGGGCCGTGCGGGAGATGGAGAAGCGCTACGACCTGCTCCAGGAGGCGGGCGTGCGAGACATCGGCGGCTACAACGCCAACTACGACGCCGGCCGCCTCGACTCGCCACTGGGCGAGGAGCGCGAGTGGGAGCGGATGCGCTACATCCTCGTCGTTGTCGACGAGCTGTCCGACCTGATGCTCGTCGCCCCGCGGGACGTCGAAAACTCGATCTGCCGTCTCGCCCAGATGGCCCGCGCCGTCGGCATCCACCTGGTGATCGCCACCCAGCGCCCATCGGTCAACGTGATCACCGGCGTGATCAAGGCCAACGTGCCCGCCCGCATGGCCTTTGCCGTGGCGTCGTCAACCGACTCGAAGGTGGTGCTCGATCAGGTCGGCGCCGAGCGCCTGGTCGGACGGGGCGACATGTTGTTGCTCGGCCCGGCCGCGTCCGTCGCCCAGCGCATCCAGGGCGCCTGGGTGGAGGAGAGCGAGGTGCGCGACATCGTCGGCCACTGGCGCGAGCAGGCCCCGGTGGTCGAGGAGCGCTACACCGAGGGCGTCGCCGATGAGACCGACCGACCGGGGGCCGAGGATCCGGTAACCGCCTCCGCCGCCGATCCCAACGACGACGACGAACTGCTGAAGCAGGCCTGGGAGCTGGTCGTTCGTTCGCAGCTCGGTTCGACCTCAATGCTTCAGCGCAAGCTGCGCGTGGGCTTCGCCCGGGCGGGTCGCCTGATGGACCTGCTCGAGGAGCGCGGGATCGTCGGCGCGTCGGAAGGCTCGAAGGCCCGCACGGTGAACATGACGCCCGAGGAACTCGACGAGCTGATCAACGCAGGCCAGTTTTAGGGCACTGTCGGCCGGCGCCGTCCGAAGACGGCCCCCGAGGGGCGCCTGGGCAGCGAAACGGTTGGGGACGGCGGGCGATCTACGCTGTTGGCCTCATGTCGAAGCGCTACTGGTTGGAAACCCTGGGCTGTCCGAAAAACCAGGTGGATTCGGACAAGCTGGAGGGCACCCTCCTCGCCGCCGGCTACGAGGCCGCGCCCGGACCGGGCGAGGCCGAGCTGGTCGTGGTCAACACCTGCGCGTTCATCGAGGATGCCCGGGCCGAATCGATCGAAGCGGTGCTCGGCCTGTCCGAGGACCGGGCCGAGGGGGCCGAGCTGGTCGTCACCGGTTGCCTGGCCGAGCGGGCGGGTGCCGAGCTGGCCGAGGCGATCCCCGAAATCGATCGGGTGGCCCCCTTCGGGGCCGACCTGTTGGGGCGATTCTCCGACCCGCTCGCCGGGGATGCTCAGGGCGCCGGGTCGGTAGGTTCGAACGGTTCGGCCACCGTCGCCGTCACCCTCGGCCCCTCTCGTCTGGGCGGCACGAGCAACGGTGCGGTCGTGCCCGACATGGACCTGCTCGAGCTGCCACGCCCACCGTCGAGCTCACCGTGGGCCTACGTCAAGATCGCCGAGGGCTGCGACCGGGCCTGCGGGTTCTGTGCCATCCCGAGCTTCCGCGGGCCGCAACGGTCCCGCACGATCGAGTCGATTGTTGCGGAGGTCGCTGGTCTTGTCGGGTCCAACCCAAGAGCGGCCCGTGGCGGGAGTGACGAGGTCGAGGCGCTCGGCCACAACGCCAACAGCGCTCGAGAGATCGTCCTCGTCGCCCAGGACCTGGCCGCCTACGGCCGGGACCAGGGGGTGGGGGAGCGGGCGATCATCCCGCTGGTGCAGGCGGTCGCCGAACGGGTCGATTGGGTCCGATTGTTGTATCTCTACCCCTCGGACCTGACCGAGGCCCTCATCGAGACCGTGCTGGCGACCGGCGTGCCCTACTTCGACCTGTCGCTGCAACACACCTCGCGTCCGGTGCTGCGCCGCATGCGCCGCTGGGGCGACGGCGATGCCTTCCTCGAACGGATCGAGCGTATTCGCTCGGCCGAGCCGGCCGCGGTGTTTCGCTCCAACTTTCTGATCGGCTATCCCGGGGAGACCGAGGAGGACCACGACGACCTGCTGGCCTTCATCGAGGCCGCCCAGGTCGACTGGTGCGGGCTGTTCAAGTTCTCCCGGGAGGACGGCACCTATGCCGACTCCCTGCCCGATCAGGTGGCTCCCGAGCTGGTGGCGGAGCGTCATGCCGAGGCGGCAGAGCTGGCCGAGGCGATCACCGCCCAGCGGCGCCTGGACCGGGTGGGGAGCACCGTCGAGGTCCTGATCGATGCCCCTGGGGTGGGCCGCAGCACCGGTGAGGCACCCGAGATCGACGGGATCATCTCGGTACCGGCTCACCTTCCGGTCGGGTCGATGGCCATGGTCCGGATCGTCGATGCCGAAGGGCCCGACCTGGAGGCCCTCCCGCTGAGTGACCATGCTGCTGAGTGATCATGTCGCTGAGTGACCAGCCGTCGAGCGACCAGCCGTCGAGCGATCGAGTGGGGAGCGCCCCGGGTGATCAGCCATCGACCGAACGGCCGGGTGGTTTCGGTCCGTCGGCGCTGCTGACCCCCGCCAACCTGGTCACGCTGGGCCGCATCGCCGCCGCCCCGGTGGCCTTCGCCATGATGCTGACCAACGATGGTGTTGGCACCTGGGCGTTGCTGGCCCTGTGGTTCGTGCTGTCGGCCACCGACATGTTCGATGGCTATCTCGCTCGCAAGCAAGGCTCGACCCGTTCCGGTGCCTTCCTCGACCCCCTTGCCGACAAGGTGCTGGTGTTGGGCGGTTTCATTACCCTCGCCGTCATCGGGCGCTTCCCATGGGCGGCGGTCATCCTCACCGTCGCCCGCGAGGTGGGTATCTCGGCTTTTCGGACCTACTGGGGACGACGCGGGTTGTCGGTGCCGGCCTCCTCGCTGGCCAAGTGGAAGACCTTCATCCAGCTCGGTGCGGTCGGCTGGACGACCTGGCCGACCTTCACCGATTGGCGATGGCTGTCCGACAGTTGGCTGTGGGCCAGCGTACTGATCGCCTGGGTGACCGCAGTGCAGTACGTGCTCGCCGGGAGTAGAGCGACCTCCAGCACGGGGGAAGCAACAAAGACCTGAGCGGGCCCGACCGTCCGTTAGGTTGGTCCTCTACGCCGATCGAACGGGGGCGCCGTGGCCGGAGATACCAAACCGAAGAAGATGCTCATCGGGGGCATCGTGATCATGGTGATCGCGACGATCGGAGGCATTACGGCCCTCGTCCTCGGGATCACCAGGATCTCGGGCGTTGCGAACGAAATCACCTCCAGCGACAGCGTGGCGCTGCCCGGCGCGGAGACCGTCGCCGGCTCTGGTAGCCAGTTCACCGTGTGGTCGACGGGCTCGTACGTCAACTGCACGGTCAACGGTGGTGACGTCACCTTCAACACGTCGGGCAGCACCAGCCAGTCGACCGATGTCGAGGGGCAGAGCTTCAACCTGGTCGGTTGGTTCGACACATCCAGCGGACGGGACTTCGCGGTCGACTGCGACGGTACGCCAGGGGAGACCTTCTCGGTCATCGAGGTGTCGTTCTCGGCGCTGGCGACCGGGATCGGCTTGATTGTCGGCTCGATTTTCGGAGGGTTTGGGCTGTTCTTCATCGGGCTCGTCTTCGTGATCATCGCCCTGTTCCGCCGGTCGAGCTGGACGAAGCGCCACGGCCCGGGTCCCATGGGTCCTGGCGGATATCAGCCACCGCCCGGCCAGCAGGGCTGGACAGCACAGCCACAGGCTCCGGCGGGCTGGGATCCGACGGGTGGCGGACAGGCGCCCGCACCCGGGCAAGGCGGTTCGTTCCCCGGGCAGGCGCCGCCGCCTCCAGGCGGCCAGGTGCCACCTCTGGGCGGCCAGGCGCCGCCTCCCCCCGGTGGGCAGCCGCCGCCGTTCGGTAACGCGCCCACCGCTCCCGGCGGCCCACCTCCACCGCCCCCGGGCCCGCCGCCCGTGCCCGGTGGTCAGGGTGGCGCGCCACCGCCTCCTCCTCCCGGTTAGACCTTCGGTGAGACCCGAGGCTCGCACTGGCTCATTCGGGCCCACAGCGCTCGTGCTGAGATGGTTCCCGTTTGAGTAGGTTGCCGAGATGAACGTTGAAGTGGTCGCGGTCGGCACCGAGCTGTTGTTGGGTCAGATCGTCGATACTAACTCCAGCTGGATCGGCGAGCAGCTGGCCCTCGTCGGGCTCGATTCGTTCTTTCAGACCAAGGTGGGCGACAACCTCGATCGCCTCGTCGACACGTTGCGCCGCGCACTGGACCGCTCCGACGCAGTGATCGTGTGCGGCGGGTTGGGCCCCACCCAGGACGACCTCACGCGGGAAGCGCTCGGCGTCCTCGTCGAGGAGCCGCTCGACGAGGACGACACCATGGTCGAGCGCATCATCGAGATGTTCGGCTCCCGCGGTCGTCGCATGCCGATGAACAACCTCAACCAGGCGCGCAAGCCGGCGTCGGCTGAGTTCATTCCGGTGATGCCCGGCACCGCCCCCGGGCTGGTGCTGCCCACCCAGCACGGCGTCGTGTACGCCGTCCCGGGCGTGCCGTGGGAGATGAAGGAGATGCTCACCGGGTTCGTGCTCGGCGACCTGTCCCGCCGCAGCGGCGACCCAGCGGCGATCGCCAGCCGCACCCTGCGCACCTGGGGCGAGTCCGAATCCGGTCTCTCCGAGATGTTGGCGCCGCGCATGGCCGAACTCGACGAGGTCGGCAACCCGACGCTGGCCTTTCTCGCCTCCGGTTTCGAGGGGCTGAAGGTGCGGATCACCGCCAAGGCGGCCGATGCAGCCGCCGCCACGGAGATCGTCGATGAGGAGGCCGACCACCTGCGCGCCCTCCTGGGGCCGCTGGTGTTTGGTCGCGACGGCGACAACATGGAGTCGGCGGTGTTGGCGGCGCTCGAGGCACGCGGCCACACGCTGGCGGTCGCCGAATCGCTCACCGGCGGCCTGCTCGGATCTCGGCTGGCGTCGGTGCCCGGTGCCTCGGCGGTGTTCCGTGGCGGCGTCATCGCATATCACCCCGAGGTGAAGCAACAGCTACTCGGCGTGCCCGATGGCCCGGTGGTGACCGAGGAGGCCGCCCTGGCGATGGCGCGCGGCGCCCGCTCCTCGCTGGGGGCCGACGTCGGGCTGGCCACCACCGGCGTGGCCGGACCCGAGGAGCTGGAGGGCCAACGGGCGGGCACGGTGTGTCTGGCCGCAGTGTGGCCCGGCGGCGAGGCGTCGACCACGCTCGGCCTGCCGGGTGGGCGCCAACAGATCCGGGAGTTCTCGTGCATCTCAGTGCTCGACCTGCTGCGTCGACGCATGCTGGTCGACGACGACGCCGAGGCCTGAGGGTGGCAAGCTGGTCGGCCGTGACCACCACCCCCCAGCAGCTGCTCGCTGCCCGCTGCCCCGACCTGGTCGGGGTGGATCGCTTCGAGATCCTCGAACCGGAGCTGGTGATCGAGGCCTCGGCCCCCGGGGCCGGGAACGACTCCGCGGGCGTATCTGGGACGGACGAGGTATCGACGAGCCGGTACCGGCTGACCCTCCGCTACCGGCTTCTGGCGGGCGCCGACGAGGTGGCCGCCTTCTCCGAGGTCGTTGAGTTCTTCGCCCCGGCCAGCCTCGAATCGCTCGGGGGGCACGCCGCTGACGGCGACAGCGGCGATGATGACGAGGCACTCCTCGCCGGGCTCGCCCGGCTGGTCGCGTTGGCGGCGGGCACCAGCTACTACAAGGTGGCAGCGCCGACGACCATCGCCGTGATGATCGGCCCGATCACCGCTGCCGAGGCGATGTTCGTCCGAGAGCTCTACGACCACGGCATGCGAGAGTTCGCGGCCCGCAACGACCTGCCGGTGCCGCTCGATCAGCGGTGGGAGCTCGAGATCGACGCCAGCCGGGCTCCTACGCGGGTCACACCCGACGAGCGGCCCACATCGGCATCGGACGGGCTGGCGGCCGCCGGTGCGTTGGTCCCGGTCGGTGGCGGTAAGGACTCGGCGCTCGTGTTGTCGGTGCTGGGCGATCGCGCCGTCGCCTTCACGATCAACGCCACCGAAGCGCCACGCCGGGTGGCGGCCGCGGCTGGCCTCACCCTGCACACCGCTGCCCGCCGCCTCGACCCCGCCCTGCGGGACTGGAACGAGCGGGGCGCCCTGAACGGGCACATCCCGGTCACGGCGGTCGTCACGGCGATCTCGGCGTTGGCTGCCCGGGCGCATGGCTGCACCGACGTCGTGCTCGGCAACGAGCGGTCGGCATCGGAGCCCACCCGCTGGGTCGGCGGGCAGGCGGTCAACCACCAGTGGGCCAAGTCGCTCATTGCGGAAGACCTCACCCAGGGGGCGCTCGATGCGGTCAGCGGGGGTCGGCTGCGAACGTTCTCGATCCTGCGGCCGTTCACAGAGGTGGCGATCGCCTCGGGTTTGGTCACCGACGAGGCTCAGCTCGGCGCGTTCCTCTCGTGCAACGAGGCGTTCACCATCTGGCGGCCGACCGCCCAGCGCGCAGAGGGCACGTGGTGTTTGAACTGCCCAAAGTGCCGCTTCACGACGCTGATGATGGCCCCGCACCTGTCCCCGGAACGCTTCGAGGAGATCTTCGGCGGGCGGCCGCTGCACGACCCGGACCAGGCCGAGGGCTACCGGGAGCTGTGGGACGAGGTATCGAAGCCCTACGAGTGCGTCGGCGAGATGGTGGAGTCCGCGGCGGCCATGGCCGAACTGGCCGGTCGCGATGCCTGGGCGGATGCGGCGGTCGTTCGCCTCACCGGCGCGAGCGCCACCGCCTACGCGGGCGGCCACCACAGCTCGCTGGCCGCCCTGATGGTGCCCAGCGCCGATCATCGGGTGCCGGAGCCCTACCTGGGCTGGATGCTCGAACGGCTGGTCCCGGAACCAACCCAGCGCTCGGCGGGCTGAGCCCGTGCGGTTGGACGACCTGGCCGGGGCAACCGTCCTGGTCCTCGGGCTGGGGATCGACAACCTGGCCGCTCTCGATGCCGTTCTGGCCGCCGGACCGGGGCGCGTGCTGGCTGCGGTCGACGATCCCGGTGCTGCGAGCGTCGCCGACCGGGACCGCATGGGCGCGCTCGACATCGTGCTGATCGCGGCCGAAAATGCGATCGATGCCGGGCGCGAGGCCGGCGCACCGTTGATCGTCCTCCGCGCGCCGGGGTATCCGCGCCGGGGTGAGGTGTGCACCCGTTTGGAGGATGCCGGCGCCGTTTTTACGACGGCGGTCGATCTGTGGATCGGCACCCACGGGGCCGCCCGTCCCATCGTGGCGATCACCGGCACCAAGGGGAAGTCGACGGTCACCGCGCTGCTCGATTCGCTGCTCGACCTCCTCGGTATCGAGCACCTGATGGGCGGCAACATCGGCCTGGCGATCTGGGCGGAGGCGTCAAATCCCCCGCCGGGCGTGCCGGCGGTGATCGAGGTGTCGTCCTACATGGCCGCCGATGCGCACCATGCGCCC
>NZ_DAOLGP010000036.1:0-40417 GCF_035329545.1 Candidatus Neomicrothrix sp. | reverse complement strand
CCTCAGAGAAATACGAGGCGTCGTCCTGGATCTTGACGAGCCGGTCGACGTCGGCGGTCATCGCGGTGACGGTGGCTGCGCTCGCCGTCGGTGAGGCGAGCGCTGTAGCGGGCGCCACCATCGGGATGGGAGACGGCTGCTGGGAGAACCTCGTCTGCCGTAGGCGTCCGGCATCGTCGCGGACGTAGGTGACGGTCCAGTCGGCCGGAGCCTGCAGCAACATGATGTCGAGGATCGGCGACAACTCGGCGGCGACCTCCGTCCATGACCTCCACGTCGTGCCCGAAGGGCGCGGA
Organism: Candidatus Neomicrothrix sp.; assembly: GCF_035329545.1. Taxonomy (NCBI): domain Bacteria; kingdom Bacillati; phylum Actinomycetota; class Acidimicrobiia; order Acidimicrobiales; family Microthrixaceae; genus Candidatus Neomicrothrix; species Candidatus Neomicrothrix sp. The sequence goes on along the minus strand of NZ_DAOLGP010000036.1, from coordinate 40,121 downwards.
CGCTTCGGATCCTGCTTCTCGAACCCCGGGATCAACTCGCGGTCGGTGCGGCGAACGGTCAGGACCACTCCGGCGTAGCCGGCGCTGTCGGTTTCGACGACCACCTGGGTGAACGACTCGAGGGCGGTCTGGCGCTGTCGGGCCAGACGCTGCGGAGCGGATTCGGCAGGAGGGTCGACCGTCGCTGTCTTCGACTGGCGCCAGGTGACCGAGAGCGCGGAGTGGCCTTGCTCGATGTGCGCCAACTCGTGGGCGATCAGCGCGTCGCCGCGTGGTGTGCCCGGTCGGTACTCGCCCTGGTTGAAGAAGATGTGGCTGCCGTAGGTGAAGCCTCGGGCGTCGACCGATTCGGCGAGCGTCGCTGCTAGCGCGTCGTCGTGGATCCGCACCTCGCCGAAGCCGAAGCCGAAACCCAGCTCGAAACGCCTTCGGGCCGCACCGCCGAAGATCGAACCGCCGGAGCCGGCGATGACGTCGGGTGCTTCTGTCGGAAGCTGAGCTCTCGAAAGTCCGAAGCGGATGGCCCCCGGTGGCTCGGTCGGGGCGAGCACCTCCCGCGCCCTGGCTGCAGCGGCCACCTCATGGGCGTCATTGCTCGGAGCGACGAACATGGCCCACGCGGGCACCAGCAGTTCTCGACCTACCGCCCTGTACGGTCCTGCGCGAGCCGACGATCGCTCGACCGGCTTGGCCTGCGGTTCGGCGGTTTGGCGACCAGCGGGTTCAGCCACGACCCGACCTCGTCTCTCAAGGGTTGATCGGCGGCTCCTTTGGAGCGAAGGCCGACAACAGGAGGAGTTGCTGGGACGGGTCACCGTACGCGGCGACAAGCTTGGTCAAGCGGGCGACCGACAGCGACGTCGCCGCCTTCGCCAGAGACGCGGCCGACGCGTTGGTCTGCGCATCGGTCACGCGGCTCAACGCCTCGTCGAGGTCGGCTGGCAACGTCTTGATCCTGTCAAGATTTGCCCTGAGCGCCTTGAGTTGCTGGGCCCGGAGTGTCGTCCGGCGATACCTCGTCGAAGCGTCCGCCGACGTGCCGGCGGCGTCGGACGCTCCGGCCGAGGCGATTGCAGCGACCGTCGTGTCGCGGCGAACGACGACCCGATCGAAATCCGCGAGCGCGGCGGCATGCTCAGATGCTGCCACCGACTCGGCCTCCTCGGCAGCGGCCGCCGCTGATTGGGCATCCTTTAGCTGCTTCTCGATGTCAGCGATGCGTTTTGCCAACCCCGTGAACTCGCCGTCGATGGACGTCATCTGCTCGTCGGTGAGGGTGCCCGTAGCTGAATCGAGGTCGCCGCTGTTGTCTTCGTCGAGCTTGGCGAGGTCCTTGGTGGCGGCCGCAGCGACGTCGTCGGCGACCAGAGCGGCCTTGGCCGTGGCGACCTGCTCGCGCCGCGCCGTCGACTCGGTAACCAGCCGGTCAAGGCCGCCGCCTCGCTGGAGCGCGATCGTCGATTCGTCACGTGCCTGCTGTGCCTGATCTGCGATGTCGAGGAGATTGTCCATACGGCGCTCCTTTGCCAACGGTCGATGGTTCTCGAACCATGCGCTCGCCAAGGTCGCGTCAGCGTCACCGAGAAGTCGCGGGCGGTCGAATCCGACGGGTTCCATGCGCCGCAGCGTGTCGGGCCGTCTCGTTCACCACTGAGCATCGAGCAGGTTCAGGGCCGGTAGCGGTACCAGTGGCGCGTCATTGCCAAGTCAATCTCATCGAACGGAAAGTCGTCGCTGTGGGCGCGCCGGAATCGCTCGAGGAAGATCACGATGGCAGCACCTTCCGCGGGTAGCACGTCGTCGAAGCGTGCGACGAAGAGAGCGTTCGGCGCGCCTGAGTCGAACCATTCGAGCTGCCGCGAGCGGAGCTCGTTCGTCAGTCCGGGATTACGCAGTGATTTCGGAGGCAACGAATCGAGGAGTTCGAAAGCTGCGCTCACGTCCTGTCTCGACGGCTCGGTCAGTGCACCGATCAGTTCCCCTGCGAAGACCGTGAGGGCGGGGTAGTCGACTAAGCAGAGTCGCATGAAGGCAGGAAGGAAGTAGAGGAACGCTGGTCCCGCCAGGCTCCACAGGTTGCCTTCGAACACGCTCGTGACATCATCTACGGAGAGGGTCGATGGCGAGAGGTCGCTATAACGGGCACGGAGCAGCGAGTCCGCTTCGACCATGTCGGGTGTGAAGACAGCCGAGAGCGCTGGCTTGGACCTGCTCGTAAACGCAGGTAGGAAGTCGGGAATTTCCACAGTCACATCGATGGTTGAAGCGCTCTGCCAAGCGCCGCGACGATCCCGATCAGTTCGGCGACTGCGGTGACGACCAGGGCTGATTCGGCGGCTGCGGCGACCGCTGCGGCGATCATCTCGGCCAGCGCCATGATTGCCATTACCAAGACTGCGAGCGCCGCAATGACGAGAGCGATGGCAGCAGCCGTCATCGCGACTGCGATCACCGCCGTGGCGGCGACTACCACCGATTCCATCATCTCGACGAGGCCCTGTGAACATTTCCCGTTGTTGAAGAACCTGTAGCAGCGGATCAGCATGTTGACCTTTCCCTGGATCTGTTGGCGATGACCGGTATCGCCCCCCCGGAAACAGGCAGTGGCCAAGGCAACCCGTGCTGCGATCTCGGCGGTGATGGCCGCAATCTTGAGGGCGAGAAGCTCGCACTTCTTTCCGGACGGGCCGACGCCGCACGGTCCGAGCATTGCTCCGAGCGTGCTCACCAGCGCCTTAGTCGCCTCTACCGAAAGCCGCGTTTGGAGGTAGGTCGACCAGTCGCAGTCGCCGGGTGGCATCATGCCGTCGCCGGGGAAACGCTGGACGAGTGAGCTGCGCGTCGCTTCTTCCCCACGTTCACCCGATCCACGTTGTTGGACCACGTGTGCTAGCTCGTGCGCCAGCAACCGAATCCCACCGGTCGTGGCCGGGTCGTAGGCCCCTCTGCGAAAGACGACATCGGTTCCGGTGGTGTACGCGAGAGCTTGGACCGATTGAGCGGCGGCGTCGGCCCCACTGTGGTCGTGTACACGAACGTCGCCAAAGTCGTGGCCGAAGCCGTGCTCCATGAACCGCTGGGTCGAGGGATCGAGCGGTTTTCCTGTGCCCAACGATCCGCCCTGGCCTCTAGGAGACGTGTCAGCGCCGGCGGAGATCCCATCTCGCTTGGCCACCACGTGCTCGGAATCTTCCTCGCGGTCGTCCTCCTCGCAGGCATCGCACTTGCGGAGTGTTGCGTCTGGGATCGCCCGTGTCAGTGGCCCTGCCAGCGAACCACGAACGACCTGGTCGGCTGCCTGGTCTGCCTCGCGTTCTAGCGGATGATCGGACGGACCGACCTTGAGCCTCGGCTGGGCCCACCTCGGGACACCTGCCTGACGCGTCGGTGAGAGAGTTCCGGACGTTCGGCGCGTCGGCGATCGGTCGCGCGCTTGGGTGGGCTCGTCGATTTGGGTGGGTTGTCGAATCAACGTTCTCATGGACACCTCCGGGACGTCGCATGCAATTCCAATCCTAGAGGCATTCTCGGCGATCGTCGCCCTCCGGCGCGTCACCGATCAGTCACGGCCCACGCAAACGTCGCACGTGACGCGGGGACGACTGCACCGCGACTGCGTCGCGACGCGATGCCGAGCACGGTGGGGCCATGGCGAGCTATCGGGGCATCGGGTCGGCGGCACAGGCCGTCATTGAGGTGCTCCGCGACTCTTGGGAGCCGGCGAAGTTCAACGGCTCACCGTTCGGTGCACAGCTGTGTCGCAGCCTTGACCTCCAGACACCGCCGATCGAATTCGGCTACAGCGTGTACGTCCCGAGCGTGGTCGTCGGTGGCGCCAGGCGGACCATGCCGCCGACCATTGAGGGACACCGCCGGTCGCTTCCGTTGGAGGCGACGTTGATCCTTACCGCATGGGCGGCCTCCGCCGAGCTAGAGCTCGACCTCATGGGTTGGGCGATGCTCGTGCTCGAGGAGAACGCAGTCCTTGGCTCGGCTCGGCTGAACGCCGCGGTGCCGGGTGTGTACCAACCGGCCGAGATCGTCGAGCTGGTCCCGGTCCAGATGTCACCCGACGAACAGTTCCGACTGTGGGACGTGCTGCCTTACGACCTCCAGTTGTCGGTCACCTACGTCATCCGGTCGATCCGGCTGCAGTCGGACCGGGTGGTCACTGACGCCGGGCCGGTGCTCGAACGCGAGTACCAGGTCGGGATTTTGGAGGACGTATGATCCTCGCCGATTCGCAGCGCTTCGTTCCCGGCGACGTAGTCGTGCGCCGCGCCTCTCTAGCTGTCAGGCCGATTGACGGCGGGAGGCCGACCCCGACACCCGTCGTCGACGGGGTCGAGGCGACCGCGTTTCCCTACGGGTCGCCGGCTTTCGCCCGAACGGCGAACAGCGGTCGCGGCAATGGGGTCATCGGCTTTACGGCGCTGCCCGGGCTCATGTTGTACGAGCGTGGTGACGGAGCGCGTGCTGAATGGTTAGGACCGAACCCCACGAAGCTGCAAGTTCGGTTCGTCGTGATCGTGAGCGATCGACTCGGAAGGTATCAGTCCTCGACCGACCTGATCGATGTTCCGGTCGGTCAGGTAATCGACGTCCCGATGTTCCCCGGACCCGATGCTGCGTCGTGGGCTCCGGGGACCGTCCGGCTGGTGGCGCAAGTGGTGCGTCGGGTTGGGGGAGCCGCCGTACCGGGAGCTGTGGTTGAAGCATCGACACCAGGTGGTGTGCTCGCTCGAGGAGTCACTGACGGCCGTGGAGCGGTGGCGCTCGCAGTGATCGCCGCGCCCGTCCCTGGTGAGCCGATCGACGCCGTCGGCGGCGCGTCGTTCCCCGTCGACATCGTGGTCCGCGCTGCGGCCATCGCCCCCGACACGACGGTCGCCCTCGGCGTGACCTACCCCGCCCCCTGGCGCATTCTGCTGAGACAGCCGCCCGCCACTGTGAACGACCTCGGCACGCCGGTCACCACCCTTCGCCGCACCGTGACCGGGCCCGCTCCGTTCGTCCTGTCCTCGAGCTCGGCCGTCGGAACCGCCGGCCAACTCGAGATCGACCCCGTCTGAATCAAGGAGACCGACCATGCCCGAGTACCTGGCGCCCGGCGTCTACATCGAGGAGACGAGCTATCGCGCCAAGAGCATCGAGGGCGTCAGCACCAGCACCGCTGGTTTCGTTGGACCGACGAGGACCGGCCCCGTCAGCGGCGAGCCCGAGATGCTGACGAGTTTCACCGACTTCGAACGGATCTACGGCGGACTTGAGGACCTCGGCGTCGGCGAACCCAACTACCTGGCGCACGGGGTCAAGGCCTTCTTCGACGAAGGCGGCCGTCGAATCTACGTGGTCCGGGTGTTCGGCGGCGACGTCGGGACAGGGACGGCGTTGATCGGATTGCCGGTCACTAAGGCGCCACCGGTGCCCTCGGCGACATCTCCGTTCTCGTTGAAGGCCCGGTTCCCTGGGACCGCCGGGCAAGTGCAGGTCACCTTCTCCCTTCAGGTCGGACCGAACCAGTTCTTCATTGCCGGCGCTGATCGGTCGCTCACCCGCATCCGTTCCGAGGACACTGTGGCGATCGTGGGGGCGACGGCTGTGAAGCTGGCGATCGCCCGCCAGAGCACCACGACCGGCGACTGGACCTTCACCGACGTCGAGTCGGGGACGCGCACGGTGATGAGTGCCGTCGACGTCAAGGCGACCGTGCATCTGGTGAAGATCCAAGTCGAGGTTGCCCGGCCGACCATCGACGCCCGCGGGCTTCCTGGATTTGGACAGCCCGAATTGCTCGGCGCGTTCAGCCTCTCCTCCGACAGCTCGGAAGGCCTGACCAAGGTCCTTGCCGTCTCTCCGCCGACCCGGGTCGAATCGCTCCAGCTTCCGATAGCGGTGGTGCCGACAAAGGCGCCGGCTCCAGGGACCGCGGTTGACGTGAAGGCGCTGGTGCAGGCGGTGTTCGGTACCGAGCCGGGGGCGAAGCCCGCCGCTCCACCTGCCCCCACCAACCCTCCCACTCCACCCGCACCGGTCGACCCGTTGGTCCAGAACGGTGTGCTCCGCGCCCCGCCGCTAACCGTCGTGCTGGCGAACGGCGGCAACGGCACTCGACCTTCTGTCATCGACTACCAGGGCCACGCTGATGGGGTGCCCGGCGATACGACCGGCGACACACTCTCCCGGTCGAAGAACGGACTGCTGGCCTTCGAAGGAGTCGAGGACATCTCGATTATCGCCTCGCCGGGATCGACTGGTCTGTTTGGGACCGACCCCGGAACCGCCATGGGGGTGCGCAATGCCCTAGTCGCGCACTGCGAGCAGATGCGGTACCGGGTCGCCGTGCTGGACACACCACCGGGAAGCCTTCCGAGCGAGGCCCGTACATGGCGCAACAGCGTGACCTCTGATGGCGGTCACGGTGCTCTGTACCACCCGTGGGTAGTCGTGCAGAACCCGTTCGACGGGTCCCGCCTAGTCTTGCCACCGAGTGGTTTCGTCGCCGGCATCTGGGCCCGCAACGATACCGAAAATGCAGTGTTCAAAGCGCCTGCCAACGAACCGATCCGCTCAGCCATCGAGCTCGAGTCGGCGGTGTCACGAGGACAACAGGAGATGCTCAACCCTGAAGGCGTCAACTGCTTGCGGTATTTCCCCGGCCGGGGAAATCGGGTGTGGGGGGCCCGGACGATCTCCGACGACCCAGAGTGGAAATACGTCTCGCTCCGCCGCTACTTCGCCTACCTCGAGCACTCGATCGAGCGCGGCACGCAGTGGGCGGTGTTCATGAACAACGGTGAGGCGCTATGGGCCAACGTACGCCGAACCATCGAGGAATTCCTGCTCAACGAATGGAAGACGGGCGGCCTGCTGGGAGCATCGGCGAAGGAGGCGTACTTCGTCGAATGCGAACGCAAAACAATGACTCAGAACGATCTCGACAACGGTCGGCTCGTCTGCAAGGTCGGTGTCGCCGCAGTGAAGCCAGCCGAGTTCGTCATCTTCCGGATCGGTCAATGGACCGCTTCCGCAACCAGCTAGGAGCGTGTGCTGATGAGCATCAAGCGAGACGATCCGTACGGCAACTTCAACTTCCTCGTCGATCTTGGCACCGGTGACACGTCGACCGTCGTCGCGGGTTTTCAGGACGTCACCGGCCTCGGCATTGAGGTGACGACGGCGGAGTACCGCAACGGCAACGAGCCGGTGAACCACGTTCGTAAAGTCAACGGCATGTACAAGATCGGTGACGTCACGTTGAAGCGCGGCCTTATCGGGGTGCTCGACCTTTACCAGTGGATCGACGAGACGCGGCGGGGAATGAAGTCGGCGATGCGATCGGTCACGATCCATCTGCGAGACGAGGTTGGTGAGAACGACGTGATGGTCTGGAAACTGACCCGGGCGCGCCCGACGAAATACACGTCGCCACCCATGAACGCCAAGGGCGGCACCGATGTCGCAATCGAGGAACTCGTGCTGACCTACGAGGACCTGGCGCTCGAGTGACTACCTCCATCGCCTTTCGCAGCCGGTTGCCAGGCGTCACCTGCGACCCACGGCTGGTCCCCGAACCCCCTGGCGTCCGGCTTGATGTCGCGGCGTTCGTTGGGTTCGCTAATCGTGGCCCCCTGAACGTGCCGATGCCCGTTGACGACGCCCGGGTTTTCGATCAGCTGTACGGACCGGACGTCGAGCTGGCGGTCGACGACCGGGATCGTCCGGTGTTCGGCCACCTCGGATCGTCGGTCCGGTCGTTCTTCGCGAACGGCGGACGCCGGTGCTACGTGGTTCGGGTCGCCGGACCGTCGGCCTCGGCCGCCCGGTTTCGACTCGCTGGCATCGAGATCGCCTCGATCGGCGCCCCGGGCTCGATGGTCGATCCGGCGCCGCTCGATCTCGACGCGGCCACGGCCGGCGTGTGGGCTGACGCGATGGGCGTGACCGGCGAGGTGGTGGCGCACCACATGCTGAGCGAGACCGTGATGGACGGTACGATCCGGTGCCGGGCGCTCACTGCCACCGCTCGTTCAGAAGTAGCAGTGGGCGACCTCCTCGCCGTCATTCCACCCGGCGGAACGACGGTGCGACTCATCACCGTCGGCGGTGTGGACGGGACGTCACTGAGTGGTGTGCGACCTGTTGCCGAGGTGAATGCGTCCCTAGTCGGCTCTCGTGTCACCTCGCCCCAGGTCGCTACGCCGTCGGATCGGTGGCCCGACGGTGCGACCGTGCTCCGGCTCCGCCTCCGCCTCGACGTCGACGAGGCCGATCGGTTCGTCGTCAGCCGTGTCGAGCAGATCGACGGGCTGATGCTCGGAGCGCTCGACGGCGGGGGTGCGCCGCCCGTGTCCGGCAACAGCGACTCGGCCGGAGCGCAGCCCTGGGTGGCGCGCATCCAGCAGCACGACACGGTCGATTTCGATGCATCCCGGTCGCGGCGCCTCCGGTCACCGTCGATCGCCGGGTCGGTGATGCTCATGCCGACCGATGTGCGCTTGTCGGCGGCCATGCCGATCACGAGCTCCCTCACGGCCCGCGGACATGATGGCCTCGACCGGTTCGACCCCGAGGCCATGTTCCTCGACGCAGAGCTGTCCGACGCCACCGTTGTGTCGCTCGGCGAGCGAATCGAGGTGCAGCGGTCGGGACTCCACCGGCGCCCGACCAGCGCTATTCACGCCATCCACGCCATCGCTGAGGTGGCCGTTGTCGCACTGCCTGACCTCTGCCACACGCCGTGGGGTCCGAGGACGGCACCACCGGAACGATCGCTCCTCGAACCGGAGGTCCCCGAGCCGCTTGGCTTCGTGGACTGCGGCCCAGAGGGTCCGTGCGGCGACCTGCCCCGCACGAAGCTCCGACCCGTGGTCCTCCCCGCGAACGGTCTCGCCGAACCATTCCGAGGAGCGGACCTTGGACCGATCAGCTCTGTTCACGCAGCGCTGTTGGTGCTCTGCCGGAGCCGGGCCGACCTCGTAGCGGTCATGAGCCTCCCGCGTGGCGTCGCCGCTGCCGACATTGCTGATTGGCGGGCCGCGCTGGCGACCGAGCCCAGACTGGTCGATAGTCCGGCCCTCAGCCACGGTGGGCTTTGGCACCCCTGGGCTCTGGTTCCCGAGACAGTGGCTCGCGACCGGCAATTGCTGCGCCCCATTCCACCCGATGGAGTCGTGTGTGGCCTGATCGCGGAACGGGAGCGGACGAGAGGTGTCTGGGTGTCGCCGGCCGGTCAGCGACTGCGGAGCGCCGCCGGACGGAGCGTCAATATGCCAAGCCAACTGGAGGTCGCTCTGTTCGACCTCGGGGTCAACCTGCTCGTCGACGACCGGGGCGGCGTCACCACCACCAGCGCGCACTCGCTCGATCACGACCCGGACTGGTTGCAACTGTCGGTGCGTCGGCTCGTCATCCTGCTGCGCAAGATCGCAGTGCTCCTCGGGGAGCGCTACGTATTCGAGGTCGACAACGACCGGTTCCGGGCCCAGGTCCGGGTGGCCTTCGGGACCGTTATGACCCAGTTGCTGGAGCGGGGAGCGATCGTCGACTTCGACGTCGTGGTACCCCCACCGAGCAACGTGGTGGGCCAGCGTGAGGGACGCGTTGAGATCGACTTCCGGATCGCGCCGACGTCACCGATCGAATTTATCACCGTGCGCCTCACACGCACCGGCAGTGGCGTCATCGACGTCCGGGGAGGTTGACCGTGGCCGCCGCCGATGTGCTCGAGCCCCCGTTCTCAGCGTTCCGATTCGACGTCGAGCTGACGGTGCGGTCTGCCCTGCGCGGGATCGGCAGTCCGGTGTGCCGGGGCGCGTTCGCAGAGTGCGACGGCATCGAGATCGCGATCGAGCCGAAGACGATGACGCCTGGCGGGTACACGACCCGCCAGTCACATCGCGTCGGCCCGCCCAAGTTCGGGCAGATCACCCTGCGTCGAGGGATGGATTCGGCCCACGACCTGTGGGCCTGGATGTCGGCGGCCACGGTGCCGGGCCGCGATCTCCGCGCCGACGGGCGCATCGCACTTCAAAGCCCCGCCGGCGAGGTGAATGCGGTGTTTGTGGTCGAAGGATGCCTGCCGGTGCGGGCCAAGGGTCCGTCGCTGCACGCCCAGAACGGCCAGATCGCCATGGAGGAACTGGGGCTGGCCGTCGAGCGGCTGTACCTCGATGGCACCCTGTCGGTCGGCAGGGGCGCATATGGCGTCGACGCGTCGGTGGGCTTGTCAGCGTCGTTCGACCTGTCGGACGGCGGGAGCGTCGGCGTGAACGCCACCGCCGGGCTTCAAGTGAGCGGTGGGGAGGGACTGTCGGGTTCCCTCGGTGGTGTGGTCTCAGGGTCGGCGGGGATCGGCTGATGGCGTCAACCATGACGTTGACGGATCAGTCGGGCAGCCTTTCGATTACGGCCGACTTCAACCCCCAGTCGCTTTCGCTCACCCACTCGACGTCGCTGGTCAATCAGGGCCAACCGAAGACCGGCACCCAGAGCAGCCCTGCGCAGGTCACGGGCTACCAGACGGCGTTGTCGTTCGACCTGCAGTTCGACACGACCCTGACGGGCGACGACGTCCGCAACACCACCGAACGATTGGTGCAGCTCAGCCGGCCCGACAAGGCCGAGGCCCGGAACGTCACCGTGTCGTGGGGCACCTTCCTATTCACCGGACAGATCCAGGGCATCACCGAGTCGGTGGACTTCTTCTCTCCCGACGGTGTGCCGCTCCGTGCTGTCGCCAAGGTGCAGATGAGCCAGATTGGCAAGGAGACACTCCGAGGGATGTCGGCTAGCGGCGGTGCCGGTGTTGGCGCGTCGTTCGGGGCTAGCGCGTCGGTGAGTGCGTCCGCCGGTGCGTCCTTCGGGGCGAATGCATCGTCGAGGGTGTCGGTCGGCGCAAGGGGGGCCGTTGGCGTCACCCCGCTGGCCATAGCCGGCAACGGGACCTCGCTCCAGGCGATGGTCGGCCGGGCTGGAGGGGGAGCGTCGTGGAAGGCGGTCGCCACCGCCAACGGCATCGACAACCCTCGCCTTCTCAGCGGTGGCATCACCATCGATCTCAAGGCTTCAGGAGGCACGTCATGGGGATCGTGATCGATCAGCTCGACGTCGAAGATCCAGACGACCCCGCTTCGTCGACCGGCGGCCCGGTAGCCGCCGCCATCGCGTCGGCAGCGGTGCCGGAACGGACCGATCTCGGAGCGCCGGTATCCCGGCTCTCCGCTGCTCGCTCGACCCGTCAGTGGGCCGACTGACATGACCACCGTCTCTTACGTCGCCCAGCCAGAGCTTCGCGTTGACGGAACCGTCCTCAACGCGCAGATCGTGGCGGTGTCGATCGAGGACTCGCTTGACGGCCTGGATCGTGCCGAGGTCGAACTCGATGGCTGGACCGCCGACGGGTACGACTGGTTCGCGGGAACGCTGGACTTCGGCAAGGAGGTGTCGATCGCCGTCGGCGCAGTCGACGAGCGGGCGTTACGATTCGTCGGGCGGGTCAGTGGCATCGACGGGCGGTTCCGGAACGGCGGCGGGACGACCGTGACATTCCTGCTCGAGGACGCCATGAGCTTGCTACGCTCGACCCGGCGAACCCGGTCGTTCGACGATGTTTCGGACAAGGATCTCGTCCAACGACTTGCTAAGGACCATGGTCTCCGAGCCGAGGTCGACCTCGATGGTCCGACCCACCTCCACGTCGCCCAACTCAACCTGAGCGACCTTGCGTTTCTTCGTGACCGCGTGAGGGGCATGGGGGGAGAGCTTTGGCTGGATGGAACCACCGTGCACGCCCGCCAATCTCGACCGACCGACGATCCGGTCGAGCTGGACTACGGCTACGGGCTTCGATCGTTCCGGGTTGTGGCCGACCTCGCTGACCAGTGCTCCGAACAACATGTGACGGGATGGGACGTGGCCGCAAAGGAGGCAATCGACGAGTCGGCAGACGCGTCCGACCTCTGCCTCGAAACCGACCACGGCCGGACCGCGGCCACGGTCCTCGACGACACCTTCGGGCGCCGGATCGAAACGGCCGTGCTGACGTCGCCTGTCTCTATTCCTGAAGCTCGGAGTCGGGCCCGCGGGCTGTATGCGGAACGCTCGCGACGATTCGTTGTCGGTTCGGGCCTGGCCGACGGGCTACCCCGGCTGCGGGCTGGCCGCAGCGTGCGTCTCGGGGGGCTCGGGCCGATCTTCGACGGCGTGTACCACCTAGTCGCCACCCGCCACCTGTTCACCGTCGGCGAGGGCTACCGGACCGAGTTCGACGCCGAGCGTCCCGGGGTGGGGGCGGCATGACGATCGCCGCGTCGCCGCTAACCGGCTTGAGCAGCGACCCGCGGCCTGTCGCCGCCGGCCTCGCCAACCCTGGTGGTTGGAACGCGATGTACCCGGCCACGGTCGTGGACAACCAGGACCCTGACCATCAGGGCCGTGTGAAGGTTCGACTGCCCTGGAGCCCCGACACCGGTTCGGGGCGGTTCGAGGCGTGGGCCCGCCTGACAACGCTGATGGCCGGTCCGGGCCGGGGTACATGGTTCGTCCCGGATGAAGGTGACGAGGTGATTGTCTCATTCCAGGCCGGTGACCCTCGACACCCAATCGTTCTCGGTGCGTTGTGGAACGGCGAGGACGATCCACCTGAGCGGATGGCCGACGGCAACCACGTCCGGACGATCCTCACTCGAAAGGGCATCCGGCTCACCTTCGACGACACCGACGGTGATGTGCATCTGCTGCTTGAGACCCCCGGTGGGCAATCCGTACGACTGAGTGACACCGGGACCAATGTCGTGGTTACGGATGCGAACGGCAATGAGATTGCGCTGGAGGCCAGCGGCGTGACGGTGACGAGCCCATCGAAGGTCACGGTGCAGGCGCCATCGGTCAAGGTCGAGGCCACCTCGGTGGACGTCACGTGCCCGATTTCGACGTTCAGCGGCGTGGTCAAGGTCGACACGTTGCTGGCGACCACTGTCGTCAGCGCCACCTATTCGCCCGGCGCTGGGAACGTGTGGTGACGCCGTGACCGAACTCGCACAGTGGACCGTGCCCGCCCCATCGTGGCTCGACACCACGGACGACCTCGACGCCGGGACGTTGGCCCATCCCGAGATCATCGAGTTCAGCGGTGACGACTTCGTCGACCAGCTGAGGGACGTGCTCGACGGGGGCGACCCCCAGCATCGACGCTTGTCGGCGATGCACCCGAAGGGCCCCGGGACCGAGGCCGATCCGTGGCGGCTCTTCCAGCCGTTGCACGCCCGCTATTACATGGTCACCGGGTCGCTGGTGTGTCGGCGCGCCGGGCTGCCGGACCGGGCGGTTGATCGCCGGGCCGGCCAGTCGGCGAGCTTCGTGGTGCGCCGCGTGGTCGCCGGGCGGGAGCAGGCCTGGGTGCCGTCGGGTCGCTCGGGTGCGTGGCGTGACCTCTCCGACCCGGCGACGCTGTTCACGACGGTCAACGGTCTCAACGACGTCGTTGCCGAGGAGCGTCACAAGATGCAGCCGATGACGGTGACGGCGAGCAGCGGCACCGGGGAGGTCGCAGAGCTGTTCGGGCTGGACGAGCCGGGTCGTCGCCAGATCTGGGTGGGTTATCTCCCGGTGGTGCCCCGCGTCGAGCCTCGCGCCGAGAACGGGCGGGGGGCTGCGATCGTGAGTGACGCGAACGCGACCGTCTCGGCTTCGAATCAGGATAACGCCGCAGCAAAAAACGATCCGCGGATGATGGTGGCGACCATCCGCGTGCTTGAACCGTGGCGGTTACTCAAGGAGGGCGATAAGAATGGCGAAGTGCGCAACGATGACGCGTACATCGCGTCGTTTTATTGGCTGCTTGAGATGTCGGACCTGATGCACCAATGGTTCCCCGACGAACTGGCGGCGGCCCGCCGCGACCCGTATACCGACTCGGACTTTCCGGCGCCCTGGCCGCCGTCGACGGCACCGGCGGTGCCGAGCTACGACCCCGATCCAGCGGGAGCGAACGGGACTATCCGTTCCTTCCTACGCGACACGTACTTCGTGCGACCGGACTCGTCGCTTATGGAGCCCGGCTGGAAGTTTGCTGCGCTTCCCGGGGAGGTCCGCAAGGTTGCCAGGCTCGCCGACGTACTCGTTGAGCTAGCTGGCGAGCGCGAGATCCTCCGAGGTCATTCGATGCCGCCGAAACGCGACACGGCCGACAAGTTCGATGTGCGGACCATGTTCCATAGCTCGGCTGCACGACGGGAGCGGAAGGACTGGACCGTCGACCCAGAGAAGCCCAGTCCCGTCGAGCTGGCGACCGCTATCGTCTCAGCACTCGCCGAGGACGGCGCCCCACCCGTCGAGGTGCCAGAGGAACTGGTCGGCTTGATCGCTCCGATCCCGGACCGCCCAGCGACGGACGCGATCGCAGCAGGGACCGTCGAGGAGCAGTACGTCGTGCGGCTCGGATACGAGCACGAGCCGTGTATGCCAGTCCTGAGCGAGCCCAGTCGACGTCTGGTGTTCGCCAAGGTGTTCGATCCGGGCGCGCCGGCGCGACCGATCCGGATCGAGCTGCCCGACCCGAGCACGCTCCGACGCAACCGTAAAGGGGTGGCGTTCGAGATGCCTCCGGCGCTGCGCAATCAGTTGGCCCGCATTGGACCAGGCTTACTCAAAGGAGACGAGCCCGGCGACGCCGGAGACTTCGACATCGCCATGATCTGCGCGTTCTCGATTCAGATCATCACCCTCGTCGCCTTCGTCGTGATGTTCATCTTCCTGATTCTGCTCAACATCGTGTTCTGGTGGCTGCCCTTCTTGAAGGTCTGCTTCCCCGTCCCCACGAAGAAGCAATGAGCGCGGTCGAGGACATCGGGGCCCGGATGTACGGGCAAGGCGTCGCCTTCCCGTTCCGGGTTGGACTGGACGGACGCGTCGCCTGGTCCACCGGCGAGGAGAACGTTCGCGAATCGCTGAGCCTGATCGTGCAAACCCGGCCGGGGGAGCGGATCGAGCGGCCGGATTTCGGTTGCGGCGTCGACCGCTTCCTGCACGAGCAGGTCACGGTGGCGACACTACGTCGGCTGCAGGACGAGATCAGAACGGCGATCGATCGCTGGGAGCCACGGGTGGCGCTTGATGATGTGCGGCTTGCGGCTGATCCCGCTGACCGCCGCGCCGTTGACATCACCATCAGCTACCGGCTTGTGGCTAGCGGGCTGCTGGACCGACTGTCGCTGACGATGGCGGTGGATTGATCATGCCGATTGATATCCCCAACCTCGACGATCGCTCGTACGCCGACCTGCTGGCAGACCTCCAGGCTCGAATCGCGGTGCACACGCCGGAGTGGACGACGCCTTCGGCATCGGACCCGGGTTACGCGCTGCTTGAGATGTTCGCGTTCCTCACGGACAACCTCCTGTACCGGAGCAACCGCATCCCCGAGGCAAACCGAAAGAAGTTTCTCTCACTGCTCGGTGTGCCGACCCGGCCGGTCGGTGCGGCGACGGGGTTGGTGGCGTTCACGTCGAAGATTCGGCGGGACCTCGACGCGGCCGAGGAACTCCGCGCCGGCAACGTCGTCTTCCGCACGGTGGCACCGGTGAACGTCCTGCCCATCGAGGCGCTCGCCGTGGTGAAGCGTCGCCGAGATGGAATCGACGCGGCGACGCGGCGACATATGGAACGGCTGCACGGATCCCTGGTCACCTCGGGCAAGGAGGCGCTGACGTTCTACGACCCGGTGCCCATCGAAGACCCCGTGCCTGGCATGCCTCCTCCGTCGGTCGATCTATCTGATCGCAATGCGTGTATCGATGCATCGGTTTGGGTGGCGCTGCTGGCCCCCAAGACCTCCACGTTCGCTGATGCGGTCAAAGCGATCGGGGGTCAGACGCTGCAGCTCGGCGTGGCTCCGTCGCCGACCATCACCGAACGCCTCCTCGGCGCCCAACTCGTCGCAGGTGGTCCGACCGGCGGCCTGATCGTCGAGGCCATGCTTCCCGACGTCCAGGCTGGTCAGGACCCTACCGTCACCGTGTTGCAGACGACGAGCGACACGGTGCTTGAAGCGCCGGGTGTAATCAACGTGGTCCTTCCTCGGGTCGACGAGATCCACCCGTGGTTGCTGGACCCCATCGAGGACGGCGTCGGCGACCTGCCGCCGTTGATCGCTGAGGCAGCGATTCGTGGGCGCGTCGTGATGTGGCTCCGGTTGCGCCTCCCTGACCAAACGGTTGCGGCCGAGCGGACAACCGGACCGGTGCCCAGCCCCGTGATCTCGTGGGTCGGCATTAACGCAGCGCTGGCCCGGCAGTGCGAACGAGTCACAGGAGAGCTGGTAGCGGTTGGCAACGGCGCTCCATCGCAGGAGGTACGGACCCGGTTTGCGCCGGTGCTCGTTGATCAAGGGGGTGCCGGAGCGCTCGATCCTGAGGTCGAGGTGCAGGATGACTCCGGTGCTTGGGCGGCGTGGGAACGGGTCGACGACTTGGCGGTGCTTGACGCGTCCGACACCTCCTTCCAACTCGATCCTGATATCGGCACCCTACGGTTCGGCGATGGTCTCCGGGGTCGGCGCCCCGGCCTCGGCGCCGGCATCCGCGTCACCTACGACCATGGTGGTGGACTCGCCGGTGCCGTCGAGGTGGGCGACATCAAGGGCGGACCGACGCTGCCCGGTGGGTGCAAGGTGTGCAACCCGGTACGTACGTGGGGCGCCGGCGCCTCCGAGACCACCGAGGAGGCCGAGCGGAGCATCCCGGCGTTCCTGCGCCACCGCGACCGTCTGGTCACGGCGACCGACTTCCGCGACATCACACTGCAAGCACCAGGCGCTGACCTGGCACGCGTCGACGTCCTCCCGCTGTTCCGCGCCGAGCCGCCGCCGGGCGCGCCCCAGGAGGGTTGGCCAGGGATGGTCACTGTGGTCGTGATCCCGCGCACCGATCGAGTGAGCCCCGAGGCACCCCGCCCCGATCGCTCGACCCTCGACCTTGTCTGCCGATGGCTTGAGCCCCGTCGGCTTGTGACCACCGAGCTGCACGTGCGCGGACCCGACTACGTGCGGATGTGGGTATCGATCGGTGTGACCGTGCAAGGGGGGCAGATACAGGACCGTGTGGAACGCGCTGTCCGGTCCGAGATCGAGCGGTTCCTGTCGCCCCTCGAGGGTGGCCTCCGCGACTGGCCCGGTGATCGGCTGGCACTTGAGGAGGGCGGACGTTGGATCAGCGGTGGTTGGCCCCTAGATACCGACGTGCGGGTTCAAGACATCGAAGCGGCGGCGACGCGGGTTCCGGGTGTTCGCAACGTGGAGGGTGTTCGCTTGGCCGTCGAAGGGGCGGACGGTTCGCGTGCGGAGGTCCCGATCGCCCGCCTGCGCGGCCTCCAACTGCCATGGGCCATCGTGTTCGCCTCGGTCGGTGATCCGGTCGACCCGTCGGCTCGACCGCCCGAACCGACCAACCAAGTTCCCGTCCCGATTGTGCCGGAGACGTGCTGATGGGGACGCGCTGATGGACGTCCAGGGTGGCCGGTTCCATCTCCTGTCGGGACGGTCGGATTGGACATCGTGCTCCCACGCGCCTCCGGGCGCTGTGGTCCGCCCGCTGGGATTCTGGTGGGACAGCGCGGATCCGCGTAGTAACCGGGCGACCCTTGAATGGAGCGAGTCGGAAGGCGTGATCCGGCTTCAATCGGTCGTTCCGACCTTCGTCCTGCGCGGCTCGCGTGCGGTCCTTCGGGGTCGGCCCGAACGCCGTGGCGCCGGCGCCGAATGCGGCGGCTGCTGGTACTGGATCGGACAGGACTGTCGATCGATCTGGCGGCGACTCCCCGGGACTTCGACGCCGGCGGTGATGTGGTGGTCCCTCGACGAGGGTGTCGGTGGTCCCGGAGATGTCTTCGCCGAGTGCACTCGGCCGGAACCATTGGTCGGTTGCCTCCAGGGCCTGACGGTCAGCGGAGCCAGCGACCTGGTTGTGGGCGTGGTGCGACCGGGTGAGGAGCAGGGCGGATTGCTGGTGTTCGACCTTGAGTGCGGAGGGTTGCCCGAGACCGTGACGTGGCTGTCGACCGGTCGGGAGGGTTCGCCCGGTCCGCCCGTCCGGCCACTTGACCTCGCCGCGGCCGACGACGGGTCGGTGCTCGTGCTCGACGAAGATGGACGGCGCTGGTGGCGCCTTGATCGGTGCGGGCGCCTTCCCGCCGTCGGTATCGCCTCGGAGGTCGTGTCGGATAGATTCGTCGATCAGACCCGATTGGGGGGTGAGCCGGTCGACCCGGCCGCTCAGGTGGACGCCGACGGTGGGGGTTCGGCTCATGAATGGCGGTGGACCGCACCCCCGTTCATGGTTCCCGGCGACAGTCGAGCCGACGCGGTGGAAGCGGGGCCTGGCGGCCTGGCACTCTTCCTCGTGGGGCCGCTCGACGACGCTGACGAGCCAGCGTCGACCGTCTGGATTGTGCCAGCGTCGGGCGAACCGACCCCGTGGCCGCTCGTCGTGCCCGTCGCCGACCCCGAGCAACCCAACGACCGCCAGACCGAATTCGGGTTCGTCGCGACCGACCTGTGCGTGATCGATGATCAGGTCCCTAGCTGTGGTGTTAAGGGCGGTGGCAACGGTTGCGGCCGCGCTGGTTGGCGTGGCAATCACGACGACCACGACCACAAGGATCGCAAGGATCTTCCCCTCGTCTTCGTCGGGGGCGCCGACATCGACCAAGCCATCGCGTTCAGGCTCCGTAGCGACGCGAAAACCCCCTCCCTGGAACCGGTGCCGCGCTACTACTCGCTCCGTGGGTGGCGGGGCCGTGGCATTGTGGCCCATGACGGCGACGTGTGGGCCGACATGGGCCCAAGGGCAGCGAGCGTCGACGACACCGTGGATTGCTGGCTCCCGCTCGAATCGTACGATGCGTGCGCGTTCGCACCCGAAGGAGCGTTCGTGTCGCCGACCGCGTTCAGCGCTACGCCCGGTGCCCAGCCGCCGTTGCTCGGGCAACCATTCGACGGCGAGACGCCGGGGTGCGTTTGGCACCGGGTGTTTCTGGACGCTCGCATCCCGGTGGGCACCTCGGTCACCGTTGAGGCCCGGGCATTCGACGACCCTGATGGTCTTGACAAGCTCCCGTGGATTATCCAGCCGTCCCTGTACCTCCGTTCGGGAGGGTGCGAACTGCCGTACTACGAGCCGTGGGCCTCGCTCGAAGATGAAGTGCAGGACGACCGAACTGGCACGTGGGAACTTCTCTTTCAGGGCATTGTTGGACGTTACGTGCAACTCCGGATCACGTTGCGCGGGTCGGTGGGCCAGTCACCGAAGGTTCGCTCCGTTCGCGCCTGGTACCCGCGATTCTCGTACGTGACCAATTATCTCCCCGCGATCTTCGGAGCCACCGACGACGATCGATTCCTCGAGCGGTTTCTCGCAAACGTCGAGGGTGTCGAAACGGTACTTGAGGAGCGTATGGAACGGGTCGGCATGTTGTTCGACCCTTACGCCACACCTCGCGAATCGGTCGATTGGCTGGCGTCGTGGGTCGGGCTGGCGCTTGAGTCGGCATGGGATGAACCCCGCCGCCGCTTTCTCGTCGCGCATGTCGACGACTTTTTCAGGCGCCGGGGCACGCTGGGAGGGCTGCGGGCCGTTCTGCGCCTGTACCTGCGCTGCTGGCCCGGAGGCGCGGACGGTGATCGTGCAGTAATCGACGCCACCGTGGTGTTCGACCCCACAGCCCGCTCCGATGATCCGGCGTTCCTAGTCGAGCTGTTCATGAACCGGCCGCAACGGGCCGACGAGATCCTGGCCTTGGCGGGCGGGGCCGATCCGGACGGCGACAATCGGGCAGCAGCGGAGCGGCAGGCCGCCGACGAGCTGGCTCACCGCCTCCTCGTGCTGGTTCCGGCCGCCCTGTCCCCCGAGGTCGACGGCATGGTCGAACGGATCGTCGACATGTTGCGACCGGCTCACGTAGCCTTCGAGCTTCGACGGGCCGCCGGACTCTTGAGAGTAGGCGACGTGACCATCGGCGACGGGACCGTGGTGGGGCCGAGCCATGACTACACGCCGATGGTCGAAGGGGTCACAGTCCTCGGTGGGGGCTCGCTCGCCACCGTGGACTGCTCGCCAGGACTGGACGGAGTGCTGAGGTGAACGATCTCACTGATCTCACGATGGCAAAAAATGGAGGACCGAGATGACGGATGTGCTGCGAGCATGCGCGCTGCTGGACGCTGGCCGATTCCACGTCGACCAGAGGCTCAACTACGAGAAAGGCTTGCCGTTGGGGGCCGCCGAGTTCCGACTTGAACAGCGGTACCTGTTGGAGCGCGACCAGCGACACCAACGCTCAATCCACGGATATGGAACCGTCGAGGGGCTGGCCGTCACGACCGAGCCGGTGGGTCAGGGCGACGACGCCGACGTCGAGATCCGGGTGTCGACCGGGTTCGGCATCGACCAGATGGGCCAGCCCATCTTGGTACGGACACCCCAGTGCGCCCGGCTCGGTGCTTGGCTCAAGGCCCAGCGAATCGACCTTGAAGGGAAGCTGCCGACGGTGGACCTGAACATCGGCGACGGCGTGCACTCTGCCCAGTTCGTTGCCGGAAACGGCAAGGTTAGGGGAAACCGGATTTGGGTGGTTGCGCTCAGCGACGAGTGCGGCACCGACCTCCGGCCGATTCCCGGCTGCACGTGCGCCACCGAGGACGAGAGCCGGGCACCGTCGCGTATTCAGGATTCGTGGCGGATCGAGCTGCGCTGGGTGCCGCCGGGAATGCCGGTGTGGCACGCCGCTCAGCAGTTCGCCGACCTATTGCTGAGCATCATCTGGCAAAAGAAGCAACCCACCGACGCCTCGCCTGACGCGCTGAAAGCCCGCGTCGACACTTTCGTGCAAGCGTTAGGGGATGCCGCGGGCGACCCAATGGCCGTTGCGCGCGCCATCAAGACGCTAGATGCCAGCCCGGGCCTCAAGCTTTGGTCGACCGGCGCCAGGACGGTCATCGATGGGCTCCTTCGGCGTTGGGCCGTGGAGATCCGACCGCTCCTGTCTCCAGGAGGCGTGCTCCCCAACACGGACTTGACGGAAGGGGCGATCGTCCTGGCGTCGGTGTTCGTCCCTCTCGTCCCGGTTGGCATCGGCAACCAGTCGGGGGACCACCCGGTCGACGGACACGGCCATACCGGTGACGACGAAGCCATGGGGCTCACCGACCTCCACGGCGCGACGGTCGATAATAGCGAACGCCCGATGTTGGCCCCGACCCAGTTGCTCCAAGAGTTGCTCCTCCTCGGCGTCGGCTCGGGGGTGACGGTGTCGGGCGAGACGCCGCCGCCCCGACCGCCCCGTGAGATCGTCACCGTGATCGACGCGGATGATGTCGACGGGCAGGTACCGGGATTGCGCGCCCTCGGGCATCTGCCTGGCAACCTGAATGTCGTGTTCAGTGGTGCGCCCGGGGCGCCCAACAGCTGGGTCGGCACACCGGCAACGTCCAGCGGCGTCGCCGACGCGACCTTGGCTAATGGATCTGCGAGGGAGTTGCGGCTGGGTGTCGCTCCTGCACCCGGGCAGCTCGTTGGGTTGGCGATCGACCTCGACCGGTCGACCGTCGACGAAGGGCTCGCGGCCCAGTCCTCGCTCGCCGACTACCTTGCCGCCCACGACCTCGAGGTGGTCAACCGAGAGGGATCGGTGGCCTGGATCTACCACCAGATCCGTCAGGCCACACCCGATCCTGTGCCCGAGCCAGTCAAGACCGTTCTGTTGCCACCGAACCTGATCACGACGCGTAGCACGGTCCGCCGTGCCGACGACAACCAGCAAGTGACCGAATGTCGGCTCGACGTCTGGCTTCACCTTGACGTCATCGACCCGGCCCCAGGATCGCCGCAGGGCGACGAATATGAACTCGCCGCCGAGGGCGAAGAGCTGTCCAACTTTGTTGGCGTGTATTTCGAGGTGCAGACCGCCCCGGACCCACCGACGGTAGTCGACCTTGGGCCACAACCGATTCGCATCGTGCATCACAACCAGCTGACGATCCTGATCGAACCCGCCCTATTGTCGGATCTCGTTGGACAGGTAAGAGATGGCGTGCACCTTCGTGTCCACCTAGTTCCGGACCTTCCCTTGCGTCGTCACAACGACAGCGGGCCAGGAGATCCGATCCGGTTAAGTGAGGTGCTGGTGACCGACCTACACCTCGGTGATGCCGCCGAGTTGGGGCTCTGGACCTACATTTATGTACCGGGCTGGGCCGACTGATGGCTTCACCCAGCGTAACGACGACGATGAAGAGCGACGTTGTATGGCCGAGGTTCGCCAATGGCCGGTTGCTCTATGCCGATGACCTCTCGGCACTGCGAGCTGCGACCGGGTCGTCAGACAGGAGGTTGGGGCGCGCCGTCGGCGTCGGCGTCGTCGAGGGACTTGATGCGCAATTCGTTGGGTCCAAGCTTCGCGTTTCTCCAGGTCTGGCTGTCGCTCCCAACGGTTCGATGATCGAGCTCGCCAACCTGGTGGATCTTCCGGTGACACGGACCGCAACCGCCCCCGGTCGACTGACCGCCGCCACGGCCTTCCCAGGAGCCTTCAGCGACTGCGAACCCGGTTCGATCCTCACCTACGCCGATCGTGGACCGTACGTCCTCCTGGCCAGGACCGAGACGTACGCCGAGGGTCAGGTGCCGTTGCAACCCAAGCCGTGCGCCGACGCCGACCCCGGCTGCACCGAACGATGGGATCGTGAGTACGTGGCGTTCCGCCTTGCTGCCGTGCCGATCGGGAGCATTCCGGGTGTGCGGTCCGACGCCGTTGACAAGCTGACGCGTAATCGAGTGGCGCACTGGTTTTTTGGGAGCGATCGGGAGCGGGATCTCGTCGACGACCCGTTCAGCGCCCAGCCTCCCGGGCGGGTCAACGCCGGACGCATGACCGAATGGTTCGACAACGAGGTGGCTTTGGCGGTTATCTGGTGGACGGGTAGCGGAGCTGCATTCCTCGATCGTTGGCCGGTCCGGCGTCGGCTGGTCCGTCCGACGGCGCTGATCGGCTGGACGGGCCTCCTCGACGATCGGCGCTCGGCCGACGGTGAGGCGCGGTTCCTCCAGTTCCAGGACGAATTGTCCTCCGTCGTCGATGTGAAGCTCGTGGCGCGTGACCATTTCGCCTGGTTGCCGCCCGCGTTCATCGTCCCCCTTCGGGCGAACGCCCTCGTGGGTCGCTTCCGCGTGGCGACCGACGACCTCCGTAAGCTGGTCCCTCTCGTCCGGCCTGTTGTTTTCGACCAGACGGTCTCGAAGACGATCAGCGAGGCGCTCGAGGCCGTCAAGGGGCACGACGACCTCGAGAAGGTCGTGGTCTCCCGGCTTGCTGAGCAGCTCGTGCCACCCAAGGCGTTCGGGGTCCGGGTACCGACCGACCCACTTGTCGTCGACCCGGCCGAGCCGACCCACGTGGCGTTGCCTCTCGAGGATCTACTTCAGCGACACCTGAACTTCTTCCAGCACCTCGAACAGATGTCGCTGAAAACCGTCGACGACGGCATCGACCTAGACACCTTCCTGCCACCGAAGAGCTATCGCATCCGGATAATCGATCACGACGAGGTCGATGCTCGGATTCGGCGGTCGTGGTTGGACGAGTCAGTGTCGACTTCCGAGGACCGCCGGTTCGACGTGCTAATCGTCGACAGCACTCTCAGTCCTGGCTCGGTTCCGTACGCACTCGTCGTGCGTCGCCCCGTCGACCCGGTCGACCAGGTCGACGTATCAACCGAGGAGGTGCCAGCCAGTCCATGGCTCATTCCGCCGTTCCTGATCGGAGGGATTGGTGAGCCGATTGTGACGAAGCCGGTCGTCGACATCGAGATCGTGAAGCCGGTGTGGAGCGGTCCGGTGGTCGATCCGCCTCACGAGCACTGGAACGATCTTGGGATGGTCGTCAATCCGGTAATCAACGTGCAACTGGATGATGTCCTGAACCACTCGATCCTGTTCAATCCGAATGGGTGATTCTGCGATGATCGCGATCACCCCGAGCGCTCCGGGCACCGTACCCAGATCAAACGACCTTGGCGGACCGGACGACCTTAGTGGGACGGTAGTGCGCCGGTCGTTGGTGCGCGGCTGGCGTCACTCCGCAGATGCGTATCGGTCGGACCTCGAAGAGCACTTGCGCCCGTTGTCTCTCGGGGCCCTCGGGCTGGCGTCGGGCGCCGTCGTCGTCATCCGGCGTCTCGGTGGAACTCTGGGCATCTCGTCCCTCGAAGAGGCGCGAATGCTCGTCGAGGGAGCCCACCGGCCGGCGCTCGGTGGGCGGCGCGTCGACGTTGACTGTGCCGTCTTCGACAGCTCGGAGGATCTCCTAGTCGGATATCTTGTCGCCCGCGTTGCCCCCGACCCGGGCGCGTGGTGGTGGCAGACGATGGGCCCGATGTGGAACCCGACAGCGCCCGCCGATCGAGTGGCAGCTGTCCTCGGTCAGTTCATCACTGTCCTCCCGTCGGTCGTCGACCGGACCGGGCCGACGATCATGAGGGCGCTGTTGGCCGACCTCGGTGACGAGTGGTGCGGTGTCCTCGCCGATGCGCTCGTCGCGTCCGGTATTCCGGATGTTGCGAGCGTTGCCGCGATTTCGGCGACGCAGAAGTCTCAACAGACCCATGGGGTCATGACTGTGGTGGGCGACGCCGATCTAGGGGTCGATCGCCTGGGGACTCTTCTCGGGCTCGATGCAGGTAACTCCCCGGGGTTTCAGACTCGTGGAGCTGAGCCCGAGGGCCCTGAGGCGGAACTCGTCGGCTCGCGGTGCGAGCGTCGCCTCGATACCGACGGCGCGCCCGAGGTCGGAAGCTACGGCGCACCCCGTGCCGCCCGCGCAGGCAGAGCCAACGCCTACGGCCCTAACCGCGACGCTGCCGCAGGCTCAGGTCTGGCCGGCCGGCTTCTCGGAGCCAGGGGCCCGTCGTCGGATCCCACGGCGCTGCCGGGCTCGACAGGGAAGCGGTGGGTCGACGGTGGTTCTCCACCTAACGTGGCCGGAGCGAGCGTTGCAGCACTCGGAGGGTCTGGAGTGGAGCGGGTTGCAACCGGCCTCGGTGGTCTCTGGTACCTGCTGGCGCCGTACGATGCCGTGCTCCAAGAACTGGACCTCCGGCCCGCGCCCGCCGGTGTGTGGGCCGGGTTCTCCAGCGTCGGCCGCGAGGTGCTGTCGCTGCTCGGTTCGGGGGTGCCGCGAGATCCAGTGTGGGCACTACTGGACCGGCTGGCCGATTCCGCACGAAGCGAGGCCGCCTGGGACGACACCAGCCAGCTCGCCTCCGGTGCCCTCGGACAGATGGCGATCGCCGAGCGAGTGCTTGATGGGTTCGCGGCCGGGAGCCACTTCCTATCGGGTGGTCTACGGTTGGCGGCGGTCGTTTTAGTGAGCGACACCGCCAACGAGTCGATGGTTGATCGGGTGAGTCACACGGTCGTCGAGGTGCGGGTCGATCCTCGACTGGCGGATGCCGAGGTCCGTCGGCTGGGCTACGACTGGGACCTTTCGCTGTCTGGCGTGTTCGGTGTCAACCTCCGGTTTCGGTTCGAGTGATGGAATCGATTGTGACCGGTCGCCGTAATCCGTCAACTGCAGCGCAGCACTGGGACCTTCTCGGTCGGGCCGCCTTCGCTCGGATCCTCCGTAACGTCGGAACGGGGCGACGGTACGCCCTGTTCGGCGACGACGAGTCGTCCCTGGACTCCGAGGTCGTGGAGCGCGCCCGGGCCGATCTGGATCAGCAGTCCGGACGGGGCGGCGACGGCCAGGACCCTCGCTTCTGGGAGCGGCTCGCCCAGAATTTGACGGCGACGGCGACGGCACCGCTCCCGCTCGAGCAACTGCGGCGGCAGCTGTGGGCCGGCGACGCCGCAGTCGCGATCCTGGCGACGGCGGGATTGGCGGAGGAGGACGTCTCGATGGCCACGATCATCGGGCTCCTGCAGCGGCCTAATCCGTCGATGCGCCCCTGCGTCGGGCTGATCGATCGGGTGATGGGGGAGCCGGACGACGAGCCGCGGGTCCTTTGGCCACTGTGCCGATCTCTGATCGACCGCGGCTTCCTCCAGATCGAGAATCGGGCCGACCTGCGCGTCGAGTGGTCGTTGCAGGTGCCGGCCCCGGTGCTCGACGCCTGCCGAGGCCTTCCTGCGACGGCTTGGTCGCCGACTCGCCGGTTTAGGCTCGCTGACTCGCTAGATTTTAATGGTCTCGTCGCATCGGCGGGCCATCACGAGCGGGTGCGGCGGCTGGCGGGGATGCTAGGCGACGGCACCGTCGATGTCGTCGTCCTCCGGGGTGCAACCGGCTCAGGACGGCTGACAACGGCTCGGGCGATGGCAGGGCTTCTCGGGCGGCCCGTCTTGGTGCACGACGGCCTACCGGCCCAAGACGCGTCGGCGGCGGCGGAAGCGATCCTCGCCAATGCGGTGGTCGTGGTTCGCCTCGACTTGGACGAGGGCGAGTCTGCCGATCTGGGGTGGTTGCGGGAGCTGGTAGGACCTCTCGTCGTAGCGTTGGGCCGTCGCGGTGCAGTGACGGCCGGAGTCGACGGTCAAGCGACCGTGCTGGACGTCCCTCGTCCCAATCGCGTCGAACGCGGTCAGCTTTGGTCACGCGCCCTACCCCGATGTGACCCCGACGTCCTCGACCAGGTGACGCGGAGCATGCTGATTTCTGGTGGCACCATCGGCTCACTCGCCACTGCGGCCTACACCGCTGCCGGGGCGGAGGGCACGTCGGTCGGGCTCGTTCAGCTCCGTGCCGCTGCGAAGGGGTTGCACCGGAGCGGCCTTGAGCCGCTGGCCACGCCGCTCCAACGGGTCGAGTCCGCGCCGGTGGTGCCGCCCGTGTGCCGGACGGCGTTAAATGAGGTGGTGTCGCGGTGCGAGGTGCGCGAAGATCTGACGGCGGCGTCGGGGCCGGCGTTCTCCGGCACCGTCGACACCGGCGTCCGGGCCCTCTTCTCGGGTGCAAGTGGCACCGGGAAGACCCTGGCGGCCCGGTGGTTGGGCGCTCGACTCGACCTTGAGGTCTATCGCCTCGATCTTGCCGCCGTTGTCGACAAGTACATCGGCGAGACCGAGCGCCGCCTCGACCGGTTGTTCACCGCGGCCGAGAACGCCGACGTCCTTCTCCTGCTCGATGAGGGCGACGCACTGATGGCCAAGCGGACCGACGTGAGCGGTGCCAACGACCGATACGCGAACCTTGAGACAAACTTCCTACTCCAACGCCTCGAGGGCCATCAGGGTGTGGTGGTCGTGACGACGAACGCCCTCGATCGGATCGACACAGCGTTCTTGCGGCGCCTCGATGCCGTGATCGACTTTCCTTCGCCCGGAGCCGACGAGCGCGCCGAGATCTGGGCGATGCACCTGCCCGCCCGCCGTGACGTTAGCCCTGAGTATCTGCGCAACGTCGCCGTCCGTTGCCGGCTGAGCGGCGGCCAGATCCGGAAGGTGGCGCAGGCGGCCACCGTGGCCTCCCTCGCTGCGGCGCGGGTTCGGGAGGATGCATCGCCGGCGGTCACCGACGACCACCTCGACGCTGCTATTCGGGCCGAGTACCGCCGGGCCGGAGTCCCTGTCCCCCTTGCAGACGGAGCCGAGAAGGTCAGGCCAATCACCGATCCGCTCGACTTCTTGTCGCGTACTGTCCATCCGGGTGCAGCCCACTCATAGCCGTGGTGAGGACGAACTCGCCACAGCCCAATGAGCATTGTCGTGCTTATCACGGTCGTCCCCAACTTCTGCGAGCTGCGTCCGCCCAACTCCGGGTTTCGTTCTCCGGCGAAAATGCCGTGGGATACGCTCGCCGATATCGACCTCCAGGTCGCGGTCGGCTCCGCTGGCGACGCGACGATCGGATGGTGGCACATGTCCGAGGATCACGTAACCACAGCCGAGCCGAGTAGCTGGGCTACGGACCTGGCCACACCCGCTTCGTTCACGACCGCCAGGGCGGGGTGCTCCCGGTGAAGCGCCTGCTGCCCATCTTCGAGTGGCTTCCCAGGTATCAGCGGTCCGATCTGCGCTACGACGTGATCGCCGGGGTGACCGTGTCGGCCCTGGTGGTGCCAAAAGCGCTCGGCTACGCAGGGATCGCCCTCATTCCGATCCAGAACGGGCTCTACGCCGCGGCTGCGGGTGCGTTGATCTACGCGATCTTCGGAACGTCGCGCCAGATCTCCACCGGCCCCAGCTCGGCGATCGCCGCTGTTGCCGCCAGCGCAGTGGTGACGACGGGGCTGCCGGCCGACGAGGCCCCACAGCTGGTTGCGGCGGTGACCTTGATGGCGGGAGTCCTGTTCCTCGCGCTGTCGGTGCTCAAGATGGGGTGGATCTCGCGGTTCCTCTCCAAGGCGGTGATCACCGGCTTCTTGTTTGGCGCTGCGATCGAGGTGGTCGTCGGTGAGCTGCCCAAGACGACCGGTACGGAGGCGTCGGGTGAGAACAGCTGGCGCGAGTTCGCCAGTTGGTGGAACTCGCTCGACTCCTTCCATGGCACCACGCTGCTGGTCGGCGCGGTTGCTCTGGGGGCCATCCTCGCAATGCGGTTCATCTGGCCGCGGGTGCCCGGAGCGCTGGTGTTGGTGGTGGGCGGTCTCGTGGCGGCCCAGGTGTTCAACCTGGCGGATAGCGGCGTGGCGACGGTTGGTGAGGTGCCTCGCGGCGTGCCGGCGCCTGCGTTCCCCGGATTGTCGGTGTTTACAGAGAACTTTCCGACGATCACCGTCGCTGCGATTGCGTTGCTGCTGATCGGCTTCTCTCAGACCGCCGGCGACGCCCGCATGTTCGCCTCCCGGCACAAGTATCGGATCGACGTCGACCAGGAGTCGCTCGCCCAGGGCATGTCCAATGTGGGGAGCGGCCTGTTTCAAGGCATGCCGGTCTCGACGAGCCTGTCGGCAAGCTCGCTCAGCGACTCGACCGGGGCGCGCACCCAGATGAGCTCGGTCGTCACGGGTGCGATGGTGATCCTGACGCTGCTCGTGTTCGCACCGCTGTTCTCCGACCTTCCCAAGCCGGTGCTCGCGGCGATCATCATCGACGCGGTGGTGTTCGGCATGATGGACGTTGCCGAGATGCGCCGTCTCTGGCGGGTTGCGCGTGTCGATTTCTGGATCGCCGTCGGTGCGATCCTGGGAGTGTTGACCAGCGGAGTGCTGGCCGGTGTCATCATCGGGATCGTGCTGTCGCTGGGGTGGCTGGTGTACGTGAACGCTCGCCCCCCGACCCCCCAGCTTGGCCGTCGTCCTGGGACCACCACGTTCCGCCCGCTCGAGCAGTACCCGGACGACGAGACCTATCCCGGGGTTCTCGTGCTTGGCTTCGATGGCGGCCTCTACTTCGCCACGACCGAGGTGCTGACCGACCGACTGCGCGACAAGGTGGTCGATGCCGACCCGCCGATCGAGGATGTCATCTTGGACTTCGAGGCCGTCAACTTCATCGACTCACAGGGTGTCGGCGAACTCGACCGCTTGGCGGGTGTCGACGGCGACCTGGGGATCACGGTCCACTTCGCCCGCATGAAGGACGACGTGCGAGCGGTACTTGCGGCGGACGGTGTGGTCGATCGCCTCGGGCCGGATCACTTCCACGTGACCGTCGACGGCGCCATGAAGGCAGTGCTCGCAGCCCGACAGACCCGCTGATCAGGGCGACGCTCTGTCAGCGCGAGCTCCCGGGTGCCCGTTCCTCTTGGTACATCATCGAGCCGGGGGTGGTGAGCAGTTCGCCGGTCTCGAGCCAGGTCTTCAGGCCGGAGAGGATCATCGGCCAGCCGCCGAACAGCTGGTCGTTGGCGCCCTCTCGCAGTTGGTCGTGGGTGACGGTCAAACGGCACGAGTCGCCGACGGGTTCGATCTCCCAGGTGACCCGGCTGGTTCCCTCGGCGATCACCTCGGGCCCCCACAGCGCCCGCATCGATTGCACCAGCCTGCGGGGTGGCTCCACCTCCAGGTTCTCGCCCTCGCCGAGCAGGTCCAAGCCGTTCGGGTGGGCCATGGTGAACGAGGAGCCGGGCGTCCAGTCCGATCTCACGCCGGCCCCGAAGTTGTACTTTGCCCTGATGTTCGGGTCGGTGATCGCCTCCCACAGCCGCTCGGGCGTGGTTCGAATGTAGATCTCGAAAACCTTTTCCATGGTGTGCTCCAGTTCTTCCTTGAGGTCGACGAGGCCGGCGGTCCAGCCTTCGGTGAACTTGGACACCCAGCGGTCGTGGACCAGCCGGATGGGAACCGGGTTGAGGTAGTGCAGCTTCTCGCGGCCCCGTCGCTTGGTGACGACCAGCCCTGCCTCTTCCAGCAGACGCAGGTGCTTGGCCACCCCGATGCGGGACATGTCGAAACGCTCGACCAAGGCATTCAGCGGCTGCCCGTCGCGCCGGAACAGCTCGTCGAGCAGTTCCCGCCGTGTCGGGTCGGCCAGCGCCTTGAACACCAGTTCCATGCCTGAACAATAGGAAACCAAAAGGTTACATGTCAATGGGTTTGTCGGAGGGGACTACTGCACGCAGAACTCGTTGCCCTCGGGGTCGGCCATCGTCACGTGATGGCCCCCGGGCTCGTCGATCTCGTACAGGACCTCGCCGCCAAGCCGCTGGAGCCGCTCGACCTCGCCGTCCCTGCGGTCGTTGCCGACGTTGAGGTCGAGGTGCAGCCGGTTCTTGCCGGTCTTGGCCGTGGGGTTGCGTTGAAACAGCAGGCGCGGCCCGGCCTTGCCGGGGTCGCCGACGCCGACGAGGTCGTTCCAGTAGAGGCGTCCGCCGTCCTCGTGGATGAGGTCTCGTGTGGCCAGCCCGGCCTCGAGCACACGGTTGATCAGATCGGTGGTGTCCTCAACCTCGTAGTGCAGGGCATCGGCCCAGAAGCGGGCCTGGGCGAGAGGGTCGGTCGCATCGATGACGATCTGGATCGGAGTAGCGGCGTTGGTGCTCATGCAACCGGTGTACCGGTCGCCTCTGGGCGGGCGCAACCGATTGGTGGGCCGATGGTGGCGAAGAGCGAGATCCAGGCGCCCTGTGCGATGAGCACCGCGACCCAAAAGATTGTGCAGTTTCGAATGGTTCGCGCACCGGCCTCGGTGAGTTCGTCGCGCACCGACCCAGTCTGGCGGATTGAACCACCTGCGCGAGGATCCCCCCTATCGCGTTGCTGGATGACGCGAGAGGAGGGATCCTCACTTCCCTCAGGACGTCCGCCGGCGTGCGACGACGACGCGGTCGGTGTGGTTGTGGCCGCCATCGGGTGAGCGTGGCTGTGGGCGCTGCTCGTCCACCTCGACATCGAATTCGCCGCCGAGCAGGGTGATCATGTCGTCGACCGACAGGTAGTCGTCCGGGTTAAACCCGTGCCCAGCGGCCTCGGCCAGCGCTGCCTCGTCGTGAACGTGGCCGATCAGCAGCAGGCGCCCGTCGGGGGCCACGGCGTCGGCGATCCCGGGGAACGACGTAAGCCCGGGGGCCCGCCTCAGCGCGGGGAAGGCGAGCATGACGAGGTCGAACGCCTGCGGCGCCGGCCGATCGACGACCGAGTCGACGGCCGTGAAGGTTGGGTCCACGTCCGCCTCGTCGGCGGCGGCCCTGGCCCGGTCGATGGCGACGGCGGAGATGTCGGTGGCGGTGACGTCCCAGCCCTGCTTTGCCAGCCAGATGGCGTCGGCACCCTCCCCGCATCCGACATCGAGCGCACGTCCCGTCTGCAGGTGCGAGGCCTCGGCGAGCAGGGCGGCGTTGGGCCGACCGCTGAACATGGCGATGTCGTGGCCGGCGTAGCGCTCGTCCCACTCGCGTCGCTCCGCCTCGCGTGTCCGGGCCAGGTTGAGGACGTTGCCGGCGGCAGAGATCAGCGGGTGGCTCGTCTGGCCCAGGTCGTTGGCCAGCACGTGGCGGCCCATGCCCGAGGGGTGATCCCCGATGTCGACCAGTGCCTCGACCATCGAGGCGTTCGGTTCGAATTGCGGTCCCACCGCCACGGCGTCGACGGTGATCGACCCGCCTTCCAGCGTCACCTCCAGGGCGCCGGAGTGCTCGGCGACGCCGGTCGCCTGCCGATGCTCCACCCGAACGCCGCCCAAGCCCAACCTCTCGGCGTCGTCGTCGGTCAGCGGCTGGTCGTGGTTGCGGATCAACGTCACGTCGTCGCTCAACTGGGCAAACAGCAGTGCCTGGTGGGTGCCTATGCCGCTGGTGTCGATCACTGCGATCCGCTGGTCGCGCACCTCCCAGCCGTGGCACCAGGGGCAGTGGATCACCCGGTCGCCCCAGTGCTCTGCGATGCCCGGGATGTCGGGCAGCACGTCGGTCAGCCCGGTCGCCAGCACCACCCGCCGGGCCCGGTAGACGTCACCGTTCTCGCAGGTGCATGCCAGGTGGTCGCCGTCCTCGACCACGCCGGTGACCCGCCCGCCGACGACGTCGACGCCGTAGGCGGCCAGTTCGGCGTGTGCGGTCGTGAGGAACTCGCCGGGTGGCCGCCCGTCGTGTCCGAGGTAGCCGTGCATGTGCGCGGCCGGGGCATTGCGGGGTTCGCCGCCGTCGATGACGACCACCGAGCGCCTGATCCGGCCCAACTGCAGGGCGGCGGCAGATCCGGCTGCGCCTCCGCCGATCACGAGTACATCGATCGTTGTGTTCATGGCGCCGACGCTACGTCGGTTGTCGATAATGCAAAGTAGCTTGCAGTATTCGCAAGATGATGCGAGTGTGGGCCTCATGACGCAACCGGTCGATGATCTGGTGCGGTCCCGCCTGCGGGCGATCCGCCAACACCTCGGCTGGTCGCTCGACGACCTGGCGGCCAAGACCGGCGTCGGGGCCTCGACGATCAGCCGCATCGAAACCGGGCGCCGCACGATCAGCTTCGACGTGCTCGTCCCCCTGGCGCGGGGCCTGGACGTCAGTGTCGACGAGCTGATTGCCAACGATCGTCACGACGAGGTCGTGATTCGGCCCGAGCCGCACCACTCGCCAGGGATGACGGTGTGGACGCTGTCCCGCCCCGGCAGCGCCATGCAGGCGGTGAAGATGCGCATCGAGCCCGACGCCCCCGACCCGGAGCCCCAGGTTCACCCCGGCCACGACTTCATGTTCGTCCTCGACGGCACGGTCCGCCTGACGCTCGGTGGTGTCGACCATGTCGTCAGCGCCGGGGAGTCGGCCGAGTTCTCCACGATGACGCCGCACGCCGTCGTGGCGGTCGACCGCCCGGCCGAGGTGCTGATGATTTTCGATCGCGATGGCGCCCTGGCCCACCTGCACGACTGACATGCTGGGTGTTTCGGCTGCGGGTGGCGTCCTCATGCTGCGACGGCGCAGGCGTCCGAGGGCACGATCTCGTCGGTGCCCGGCGAGGGCTTGAACCCCTTGAACGTGAGGTAGATGCCCAGGGAGAGCTCCCAGATGGCGACGGGTGCCATGGCGAGCGTGGCGGGTCCGGACACCTGCTCCCAGACGCCGAACAGCGTGGCGGCGGCGGAGGCGAGCCCGAGGGGTGCGCCGATCAGTCCCAGGGCGGGGATCCAGCGTGGCACCAGCCCGGATCGGTACATCACCGTGCCCAACAGCAGGGCGTTGATCGGCGACATGACGCCTGGCCCGAAGAGAAAGGCCCAGTCGTGGAATGCGAGCAACGCGTGGGCGATCGACACGAGAGTGTCGGGGGTGCCGGTGCCGTCGAGACGCAGCGTAACGATCGACATCAGGCTGAGGGCTCCGACGGTGAGGAGTGCCGCTTCGAGCGTGCGGGAGGCGAGGAAGCCCAGCGAGCACCGCCGGCTTTGGCGGCGGATCACCGGGTAGAGCGCCACGGCCGTGGCGATTCCGGCGAACCCGGTGAGCACGTCAAACAGGCTGGCCCAGACGACCGACGTCGACGACCCGACGCCGAGCACGAAGGATGGGTCGTCCAGCGGCGCCTTCATGCCCAGGGTCGGGATCGAAAAGACGAAGGTGAGCAGGTAGGCGATGCCCCCGGCGAGGGCCACCCTTCGGCCCCAGCTCAGCGAGGACCAAAATCCGAATCGGCTCGGAGGGGCGCCGTCGATCCTGGGGTGTCCGCCGGTGGGCTCGGACGGGCGTGGGGCTGCGTCGATCAGGTTGGTCATGGGATGGACTCCTTGCTCGTGGGTCTCCGTTCACGGTGCACCCAACCGCTGACCCCCAGCTGACCGTTTGCTGACCTCACGGCCTCGTGGCGACCGAGGACCCGTTCCGTCGCCCACCCGGTAGCGTCCGGCTAGTGCAGGTGAGACTCCTGGGCCCACTTGAGATCGAGGGCGAGGACGGGCCCCTTCCGATCAGCGGCTCCAAGCTCCGCGCCGTGCTGGCGATGCTCGCCCTGGACGCGGGACGGGCTGTGTCGACCGACCGGCTGGCCGAGGCTCTCTGGCAGGACGACCCGCCGGCCGGGGCGACCAACGCACTCCAGCGGCTGGTGTCCAAGCTGCGCAGGGCGCTCGGATCGCCGGATCTGGTGGTGCTGGGACCGTCCGGATACGTGCTGGCGGTCGACCCGGTCGACGTCGATGCAAGCCGGCTGGAGGCGCTCGCAGCGACTGCCAGGAGGTCGGTGGCCGTCGGGGATCTCCCGCTGGCGTTGGCACACTTCGCAGCGGCGGAGGGGCTGTGGCGTGGCCCAGCCCTCGCCGACTTCGCCTCCGACGACTTTGCCCGGTCGCACATCGTTCACCTCGACGAGCTTCGGTTGGCGCTCGCGGAGGAGCGGGTTGACGTCGAGCTGGCCATGGGACGTGACGCACAACTCGTCGCCGAACTCGACGCCCTGGTCGCCGAGCATCCCCTGCGCGAGCGGCTGCGGGCCCAGCTGATGGTGGCGCTGTATCGGGCCGGGCGACAGGCGGACGCGCTGCGGGTCTACCAGGACGGGCGCATCGCGCTGGCCGAGCAACTCGGGCTGGAACCCGGACCCGAGCTGCAACGCCTGGAGTCGGCCGTGCTGCGACACGACCCGGCGCTGCTCGTCGATCCGGCCCCGCCCGTGCCGGCGCCGTCGTCGGGCCGGAGCAACGGCAACCTCAGGGCGTCGCTGACGCCGCTCATCGGGCGCGACCGCGAGGTGAGCGACGTCTCCGAGTTGCTCCAACGGACCCGCCTGGCGACGGTGGTCGGCCCCGGCGGTGCCGGCAAGACGCGGCTGGCCGTCGAGGTGGCCCGGGCCACGCACGCAAGCTGGGACGGCACGTTCGTCGTCGAGCTGGCACCGGTGGCCGATCCCGCTCTGGTAGCGGCTGTGGTGGCAACCGCGCTCGACATCGCGGAGTCTGCCGATGCCCCGGAGCAGCGCGTCCGAGACTGGTGTGGCGACCGCCGGGTGCTGCTGGTGCTCGACAATTGCGAACACCTGGTGGGCGCGGCAGCGGCGTTCGTCGACGACCTGCTCTCGGCGAGCGAGCACGTCCACGTCCTCGCCACGAGCCGGGAATCGCTGCTGGTCCCGGGCGAGCAGGTGTGGCCGATCCCGCCGCTGACCCCGGCGGATGCGTCCCTGCTGTTCACCCGCCGGGCGACCGCAGCCGACCCCGGCTTCCAACCCGACGGCGAGGCCGCAGCCGTCATCGACAACATCTGCACCCGGCTGGACGGCCTGCCCCTGGCCATCGAGCTCGCAGCGGCTCGAGCACGTGCCTTCTCCGTCACCCAGATCGCCGAGCGGCTCGACGACCGCTTTCACCTGCTCACCGGCGGGTCCCGCACGGCGGCGGCGCGCCAGGCGACGCTCGAGGCCGTCGTGCGGTGGAGCTACGACCTGCTGAACGACGACGAACGATGCCTCTTCGAGCGCCTATCCGTGTTTGCCGGGGGTTGCGTGCTCGATGACGCCGAGGCCATCTGCGGCACCGACCCGCTGCAAGGCGATGACATCGCCGATCTGCTGGCGGCCCTCGTGCAGAAGTCGTTGCTCACCGTCGACCGCAGCAGCCGCAAGCCCCGCTACCGCATGCTCGAGACGCTGCGGCAGTACGGGCGGGAGCGGTTGATCGAGCGGGAGGAACTGGACGAGGCGCTCGACCGCCTCGGCAGCCACTATGCCCGGCTGTGCACCGGGGGTCGGGCGGCGTTCCAGGGGCGGAATCAGCGCGCCTGGCACCACGCCATGCAGTCCGACCGGGACAACGTCAGGGTTGCGTTCAACCGGGCGATCGACGCTGGCGACCGGGAGGTGGCGCTGGGCATCGCGGCCGACCTGGCGCTGCACCGTTGGGTGACGGGCACAGTTGGCGAGGGCTATCGGTGGCTCGAGTCGGCCTTTGCCTGCCCCGGTGCGACCGCTCCGTTCACCCTCGGCTGGGCCCTGATGTGGCGAGGCTTCCTCGGCTATCTCAGCGGCAACGCCGACGACGCCGATGCCCAGTTCGCCGAGGGCATTGCACTTCTTCGAGCCCACGCCGGCCCGGTCTTCGAGGCCTATGCCATGAGCTTCCGGGCCCAGATCGCCACCGAGGCGGGCCAACCGGAGCGCGCTGCTGCCATCCTCGCCGCCGCGCACGAGGTGCTCAGCGGGGCGGCGGACGACCCGTGGGTGCGAGCGTTCCGCACCTGGCTGCAGGCCGGCCTGGCCCTTCGTCGCGATGTCGACGCCGCCTCGCACGAGGCCCTGCTCCGCAGGGTGATTCCCGAGCTTCGTTTGGCCGGGGACGAGTTCATGACCGCCGTCTGCCTTGACCTGGTGGCCGAGTTTGACGAGGCCACCGGCGCCATCGACGCAGCGATCACCCAGCGGTCCGAGGCGCTCGACATCGTCACCAACCTGCGCATGGCCCGCTTTGAGGCTGCCCTGCTGGCCCGGCTGGGTGCCTCGTCGGTGCTGGTCGGAGCCGACGCAGCGGCCGAACAACACCTGCGGGCCGCAATGTCGCTGGCCTCGGACCTCAAGGCTGCTCCGGTGCGGGCCATGGCGCTCAACGCGCTGGGCGATCTGCGACGACGTGGCGGTCGCCTCGACGAGGCCGAGAATGCCGCCCTGGCTGCCTTCGACCTCTACGACGCGGCCGGGCCTCGGTTCTCCGGCTCGTTCTCCCGTGCCACGGCCGCCTTCGACGTTCCGGTCGGCCTGGCCACGTCGACCTCGGTCCTGGGCTTCGTCGCCACCGCTCGAGGTGATACATCACTGGCGATCGAGTGGCAGCGCCGGAGCTTCCGCCACGCCCATCTGGCCGGGCAGCCCCGGGCCCTGGCCGTCGCGTTGGTTGGCCTTGCTGCTGCGACGGCTGCGTCGGGCGACGGGCGGTGGGCCGCACGGCTTCTCGGCGCTGCGGATCAGCTTCGGCGCAAGAGCGGCGCCCTGGCCGCACAGCGGGAGCAGGAGGATGCGGACGCCGTGCGCAGGCGAGCACAGGCGCTACTCGGCGCCAACTACGCCCACGAGTACGAACGGGGCGGCCAGTTGGCGCCGGAGGACGTCGTGAACCAAGGGGCCGCCGATCCCGAGTGATCGTGGGGGCATTTAAAGACATCTCGTTACTCGACGAATCATTTTTCTACATTCTCTGGCTCGCTCGCATGCAAGCGACTCGAAGGCCGCTCCGGTGCGCTTCGACGGCGTGGTCATCCGAACGGTGGGGGATGAGTTGGTGGTCTACGACCCGGCCATCACAGCCACCGACGTGCTCGACTCGGTGGGCGCCGCCGTGTTCGCAGCAGCGTTGGGTTCGCCGAGGGAGCTGGCGCCGCTGCCAAGTTCAACCGACCGTTTGGTGTAGCGGTTGGCGCCGACGGCACCGTGTACGTCGCCGACTCCGGCAACAGTCCATTTGAAAGATCACCTGAGCCCGGCGACCGGCCCCACCGCTCATCATGCGCCGGAACGGTTGACAACAGTTGTTGGGCGAATCAACGTGGCCGCGTGAGCAGCAACACCAGCGAGCACCTTCGCGACCTCATTCGCCGCGACCAGCAGGACGAGGCCGTCCGTCGGCCCAGCGGGCTCATTGCAGAGGGCCTCGATTCCGGCTCGGCCCGACCGGAATCGGATGCGGGTGGTTCTACCTTGAGCGCGCCGATCACATCGACGGCTATGGCCTGTGCACCTGTGTCAGCTCGCTGGCGCAGGCACCGCTTGATCGAACGGTCATCTTGGTCAGGCCGCTGTAGGCGTAGATGGAGGGATCGTTCAAGGTTCCCTTCACCTGCTTCAGATAGTTGCTGATGGTGAGTTGGGCCCGTTGAAGAGGCAGACGACGTAGTCAGACACTCTCGAAGATCTCGATTCGTGGCGATCCTGCAACGCCGCCGTTCATCATCGCAGCCTTCAGGTCGGGATCGTTTGCGAGTTCGTTCGCCGCGGCTGCGGTCGCGAAGCGGTGAATGATCGTGATGTCGTTGGCATCATCGGGTGCCCGCAATACCTCGGAGTCGGTGACGCCGTGCTTGGCGTGCAAGCCGTGCATGTCTGGGGTGCGGCGTGCCTTGCGCGCGGAGCTGCTCGCCGGTCAGGACCGGTTGCACCTCAACACTGAGAAGCCGTCTCGTCGCCACAAGCTGCTGTCCATCATGGCGAAACTGCCGGTGACGACGATGGTGTTTGAGTCGAAACGCAAAGAGCCGGCGGCTCGGCGATGGGCAATCGCGCGGCAGCTGGTGCACCTGGACGAGACCGGGGACATCGGCTCGTCACCGAGGCCAGGAGCAGCGCCATGAATGTGGAAGAACGACAGCGAATCACCGTTGCGCCCGCAGTAGTGAAGAACTCTGCGTAGACGCGCAAAACCCGGACACCGACCGTCCGGTCGGGTTCCGGGAATCACTTCCGTCGTCAAAGACTTCGGCACCCGTCAGTCTGCGCCTCTCAACCTCAGAGGACAAGCCACCGAATCTTGCTGACTGTCCTCCGGGGCGTCGAGGCCATGTCGCGTACGCCCGGGTGAAACTCCCTTTCCAGGATCAGCCGGAAGCTTGCCGCTGGAGTCGACGGCAGTCGTCAAGACGTGTTGACGAATCAGGTGGACGTACATACCCTGCCTTGGTGGACATCGAGGCGAGCGCCCGCAAGCACGGTGTCTCCGACGGCGACATGATCCACGCGTATCGAAATCACTGGCGGCCTTTCGAGACCGAAGATCCGGCGGTCACCATGTACATCGGCCCCACATTCAATGCTGACCCACTGGAAGTTGGGGTTGTGGTTGACGGCGATGACGCTGTCGTGATTCATACCATGCCGGCCAGAGACAAGTTCCTGAGAGGATGGTGGAAACCATGACCAAGTCCCGAGCAGAACAAGCGGCGGCGCTGGAAGTGTGGGCCGAAAACGTCGAGTTCGAAGATCTCAAGGAAGCTGA
This sequence comes from Candidatus Neomicrothrix sp., assembly GCF_035329545.1. Lineage (NCBI taxonomy): Bacteria > Bacillati > Actinomycetota > Acidimicrobiia > Acidimicrobiales > Microthrixaceae > Candidatus Neomicrothrix > Candidatus Neomicrothrix sp. The sequence goes on along the minus strand of NZ_DAOLGP010000036.1, from coordinate 792 downwards.
CACTGGTTCGCTACGAGCCATTGCGAAGGTTGTCGATCAGCGCAACGCTGTGGCCGACGAGCTGTGGGCGGCGGTGCGAGCGGCTCGGCAGGACGGCCGAAGCTGGTCCGAGATCGCAACCATGCTCGGCGTGAGCAAGCAAGCCGCTCAGCAGAAGTACGGACCGATGTCAGCTGCGTCTTAGGTCCGCCCGGCGAGGGCTGTGCGAGGCTCGGACTTGCTGACGCCGGCCGCCATCCTGCCGGATGTTGATTGAGTCGTGGCTGCTCTGCCGAACAGCTTCAGCGAGCGTCCTGAAGTCGGTACTCCGACACCAGTCGGGGGTCCACCGCACCGGCTGACTCATAGTCTCCGTGGAGGACGTCGGGATCGAGGTCCACACCGGTTGGCCACGAGACGGTGCCTGCGACCGGATCTACCGAAGCGGTCGCAAAAACGCTGTCCTCGTCGACGGTGGCGAGTATGCCGGGTAGCGAACCGGCAAAGTCCAATTCGCGAACCAGGCCATCGGAGAACACCAGCCGAAGCACTCGGCCACCGAGGTACTCCACATTGGTGACTCGGGCTGGACGGCTCATGGGGCCAACCTACTGGGCATCACTCTCCATGCTCTCTCACGCGCAGTCGGGAGTTGTCCATTGGCGGCAGATCCTCCCGAGCGACCTGACGAACGAGTCCTTGTGATCGGGCCATCCCGGTCACGACTGCTACTGGAAATTGTCTGTATCCCGTCCGATTGTCATGCGCCAGTTGAAAGGGACCGGGGCTGCGCCAGCTGCATGGGACCACTTG
>NZ_DAOLGP010000035.1:40903-42662 GCF_035329545.1 Candidatus Neomicrothrix sp. | reverse complement strand
CAAGTGGTCCCATGCAGCTGGCGCAGCCCTGGTCCCTATCAACTGGCGCATGACAGATTAGTCGCCGGCGCAGCCTCCGGTTTGATCGCAGCGGGCGCCGCACTCGGCGTCGCCGAGCTGATCGCAGCGTTCTTTCCCTCGGTGCAGTCCCCGGTGCTGTCCGTGGGCAACGTCGTCGTCGACAACGTGCCCAGCTGGGCCAAAGACTTCGCCATCCGGACGTTCGGCGAGAACGACAAGACGGCGCTGATCATCGGCACGACGATCTTTCTGTTCCTCTTCGCCGCCGTGATCGGCGTGATCACCACCAAGCGGCGCATCGCCGCACCGATCGGTGCCGCCCTCTTCGGCCTCGTCGGTGCGGCTTCGGCATTGACCCGGGTTGGTGCCGGCCCGCTCGCCGTCGTTCCCAGCATCGTCGGGGGGATCGTGGCATGGCTGGTCATGGACCTGCTGCTGTGGCCGCCCCAGGCGGCCGACAAGGTTTCCGAGTCCACCGACCGCCGTCGCTTTCTGGTCGGCTCCTCCCTCGTCGTCGCTGGTGCGGCCGCGGCCGGTGGTCTCGGGAGGGTGTTGTCCGGGGTGTTCAAGGTGTCGACCAACCGGGACGACATTGCACTCCCAGCGCCCGCTGATCCGGCCGTCACGCTGCCCTCGGGCGTCGACCCCGACATTGAGGGTCTCACCCCGTTTATCACTCCAGTCGACAAGTTCTATCGGGTCGATACCGCCCTCGAGGTCCCCCGGGTGAACGGCGACGACTGGGAACTCAAGGTGCAGGGCATGGTTGACGAGGAGCGCAGCTACTCCCTCGCCGATCTACTCGACCGCAAGCTGGTGGAGCGCACCATCACGTTGGTGTGCGTCTCCAATCAGGTGGGCGGCACCTATGCCAGCACCGCCAAGTGGTTGGGTGTCCCCCTCGCCGAGATCCTCGACGAGGCGGGCGTTCAGGACGGCGCCGACCAGCTGCTCAGCCGCTCGGTCGACAACTTCACCGCCGGAACCCCGATCGAGACAATCTACGACGGCCGCGACGCCCTGCTGGTCGTCGGCATGAACGGCGAACCTCTCCCGATCGAGCGGGGATTCCCAGCTCGGCTGATCGTTCCCGGCCTGTACGGCTTTGTGTCGGCCACTAAGTGGTTGGCCGAACTGAACGTGACCACCTTCGCCGACGAGCAGGCCTACTGGCGCAAGCGTGACTGGGCTGAGCAGGCCCCCATCAAGACGTTCAGCCGCATCGACCGCCCCGGCGGTCTCGGCGACAAGGTTGAAGCCGGCATGGTGGCGGTGGCCGGCGTCGCTTGGGACCCTCACGTCGGGATCGACAAGGTCGAGCTCAAGATCGATGACGGGAAATGGGTCCAAGCCGACCTCGCCCCCGTTCCCTCCGCTGACACCTGGGTCCAGTGGTCCTACGGCTGGAAAGCCGTCCCAGGCAGTCACAACATCGTCGTCCGGGCAACCAATGCCGATGGCGAAACCCAGACGTCCGACCGGGTCATGCCCATCCCCGATGGTGCAACCGGCTGGCAAAAGATCGTGGTGAACGTGACATGAACGTCCGCCGCGTCCACAAAAATCCCTGCGAAAGGAACCCAATCATGCGTTTCAACACCAAGCCCCGTAAGGCCATCGTCGCATTCGGACTGGTCGGCACATTGATTCTTGCTGGCTGCTCCGATGACGACTCCACCACGTCGGCGTCCGAGACCACCTCGGCATCCGCCGACACGACCGCCGCCGGGTCGGCATC
>NZ_DAOLGP010000035.1:0-40803 GCF_035329545.1 Candidatus Neomicrothrix sp. | reverse complement strand
CGGCGTCCGAGACCACCTCGGCATCCGCCGACACGACCGCCGCCGGGTCGGCATCCGCTGCATTCTCCGAGGACAACTTTGGCCCCGGTTGCGCCGACGTGCCAGCGGAAGGCGAGGCCGGCAGCTTCGATGCGATGGCCCAGGATCCGGTGGCTACGGCTGCGTCGACCAACCCGCTACTGTCCACCCTGGTCACCGCGGTTGACGCCGCCGGCCTGGTCGACACGCTGAACTCGGCCGAAGCCCTCACCGTGTTTGCCCCGGCGAACTCGGCGTTCGAGGCCATCCCCAAAGAGACCCTCGACACGCTGCTTGCCGATCCGACCGGCGATCTCGCCACGATCCTCCAGGTGCACGTGGTCGAAGGCAAGATGAGCGCCGACGACCTCATCGACGCCGGCACCGTCACGAGCCTCGAGGGCAGCGAGCTGAAGATCAGCGCCGAAGACGACACGATGATGGTCAACGACGCCAGCGTGGTCTGCGGCAACGTGCAGACCGCCAACGCCACCGTCTTCATCATCGACTCGGTCCTGATGCCCGGGGATGCCGGTGCTGAGGCTGGCGGCGAAGAGGCCTCGGCGTACTCCGAGGACAACTTCGGCCCTGCCTGCGCTGATGTGCCAGCAGACGGCTCCGGCAGTTTCGAGGGCATGGCTGCGGATCCCGTGGCCACCGCTGCGTCGAACAACCCGGCGCTGTCCACCCTGGTCACCGCGGTTGACGCCGCCGGCCTGGTCGACACGCTGAACTCCGAGGAGGCACTCACCGTGTTCGCCCCGGCCAACTCGGCCTTCGAGGCCATCCCCAAGGAGACCCTCGACACGCTGCTCGCCGACCCGACCGGTGATCTCGCCACGATCCTCAAGGTGCACGTGGTCGCTGGCAAGATGAGCGCCGACGAGCTGATCAAGGCCGGCAAGGCCACGAGCCTGCAGGGCACCGAGCTGAAGATCACCGCCGACGGCGACACGATGAAGGTCGACGACGCCAGTGTGGTCTGCGGCAACGTGCAGACCGCCAACGCCACCGTCTTCATCATCGACTCGGTCCTGATGCCGGCGAAGTAGTCACCGTCCTCCCAACGAAATGGTTGGGATGGTGCACGCGTCGATGCCGGAGGCCGCAAGGTCTCCGGCATTGGCGCGTCCGGAGGGAAAACCCCCCCCTGCGATGGTCGACTTCCGTGGCACCTCGCCCGTGCAAGTAGCGTGAGAAAAATGGCTGACACTCCCACACCCGCCTATTCGCTGCGCATTCGCGTCCGCATGGAAAACCGACCCGGCATGCTGGGACGGCTGGCCATGGCGATCGGGGAGGTCGGCGCCAACATCGCAGCCCTCGATGGCTTCGAGGTGAAGACCTCCCACCTGGTGCAGAACGCTGTTGTCTACTGCTCGGGCGAGGCCCATCAGAAGGAGGTGCTCGAGGCGGTCAATGCCATCGACGGCATCGTGGTGCTCGAGTGGTCCGACCAGGTCTTCGACCTGCACGAGGGCGGCAAGATCGAGCTGAGGTCGCTGTCGGAGCTGCGCGACATCGACGACCTGTCGATGGCTTACACCCCTGGCGTGGCCCGGGTCTGTATGGAGATTTCGAAGAACCCGATGCGCGCCCACGACCTGACGATCAAGGCCAACACGGTGGCGATCGTCTCCGACGGCACCGCCGTCCTCGGCCTGGGCGACATCGGCCCCGAGGCCGCCATGCCGGTGATGGAGGGCAAGGCGCTGCTGTTCAAGCACTTCGCCGGGGTGGATGCCTTCCCGATCTGCCTCAACACCAAAGACCCCGCCGAGATCATCGAGACGGTGGCCCGGCTGGCGCCGACCTTTGGCGGCATCAACCTGGAGGACATCGCCGCCCCCGGCGCCTTTGAGATCGAGGCGGCGCTGGTCGAGCGCCTCGACATCCCCGTGTTCCACGACGATCAGCACGGCACCGCCATCGTCACCCTGGCCGCGCTGGACAACGCTCTGCGAATCGTCGGCAAGCGCATGGATGATCTGAAGATCGTCGTGTCCGGGGTTGGGGCCGCCGGGGTTGCGGTGTCCAAGATCCTGATGGATGCCGGCGTCTCCAACGTGGTCGGGGTCGACTCTCAAGGTGCGGTGCACACCGGCCGGGAGAACTTGAACCCGTCCAAGAGGTGGTTCGCCGAGCACACCAACCCGGAGGCGCTCGCCGGCAGCCTCACCGACGTCATGGGTGGCGCCGACGTGTTCATCGGGCTCTCCGCCCCGAACGTGTTGACCCGCGAGGACGTGCTGAGCATGAAGGCGGACCCGATTGTGTTCGCCATGGCCAACCCCGACCCGGAGATCCGGCCCGAGTTGATCGCCGACATCGCAGCGGTGATCGCCACCGGCCGCTCGGACTTTCCCAACCAGATCAACAACGTGTTGGCGTTCCCCGGAGTGTTCCGTGGGGCGCTCGACGCCAGGGCCACGGAGATCACGTCTGGCATGAACCTGGCGGCCGCCCACGCCATCGCCACGGTCGTTGGCGACGACCTGGCCGCCGACCACATCATCCCCTCGGTGTTCGACACGAGGGTCGCCGATCGCGTGGCGGCAGCGGTGAGCGCGGCGGCGCGCAGCGAAGGGGTGGTGCGAGATCGCGCCTGAAGCTGTTCGGGCTGGCCGTCCACCGTTGCGGGCGGTGACCTATGACTTCTGGAACACCCTGATCGGGGAGCACCATTCGCCGTCGGATCAGCGGGTTGACCGGGTGATGGTGGCCCTCGCTTCGGTCGAGGCCGACGTCGCCAGGGAGGCGCTGCTGGCCGCCACCGCCGCAGCGGAGGACTTCTACGAGGTTCGCTGGCGGGAGAACCGTCCGTTTTCGCCCGAGGAATGGTCGGCCCAGGTGCTCGGCGAGTTGTCGATCGATGACCCGTCCGCCCACGATGCAGTTGCCGCTGAGCTTCGCCGAGGCCTGTCCGTCACCGAGCGGACGCTGGCCCCGAACGCCGAAGCCACGCTCCGCACCTTGAGTGACGCCGGGATCAAGCTGGGCATCGTCTGTGACGTCGGCATCACGCCGTCGGTGACGTTGCGGGGCTACCTCGAGCACTTTGACGTACTGAAGTACTTCGACCACTGGTCGTTCTCCGATGACGTCGGCGTGTACAAGCCCGACCCCCGAATCTTCACGCACGCTCTCGAGGGGCTCGGCGTGGAGCCTGTCGAGGCGGCCCACGTCGGGGATCTGCGTCGCACCGACGTGGCTGGTGCTCTGGGCATGGGTATCACGTCGGTGCGGTATCGCCACTGGCGCGACGATGTCACCGAGGCGCCCGAGGCCGAGGTGCTCCTCGACGACCACACCAACCTGCCCGGCATCCTCGGCGTCGCCTGAACAAGGACTCCTCAGCTGCGTCGCCGAGCTACATCGCTCCAGCGGCTGCGGTGGAACTCGGAAGCCGAAATCGAGACCACCCACCGTGCGGTTCACGGCGCCGGCTACCGGACGGGGGCCGGGCGAAGCTATGATCGGCCGTTCCCGCGCGGGACTGGCCCCCATCGTCCAGCGGCCTAGGACACCGCCCTTTCAAGGCGGCAACACGGGTTCGAATCCCGTTGGGGGTGCTCACCGTCGTCGGGATCCCTGGTAGTGCGCCTCTGCTCGCTGGGTCGTGGATGGGGGTGCCCGTCGAGCCCTCGTCGAGGACCATCGAAGCGAGATTCGGTGTCTCAACGCCTGACCGAGGAGACCACGACGTCGCACTGATTTTGGCAGCTGCGCTGTCAACTGGCGGAGGGCAGGTGGGGATCGGGTAGAGTGTCGTCTCCCGAGCGGGCCTGGCTCGTTTGGGATAAGTGCTGGTCCCGTGGTGCAGTTTGGAGTGCACGCCGGCCTGTCAAGCCGGAGGTCGCGGGTTCAAATCCCGTCGGGACCGCCACCACAGTTACCGGATCCGAGGGCCTTTCGGCCCCCGGGACCGGCTTCTGTGGTTACGGTCGGGTAGCTCAGTTGGTAGAGCGGTCGCCTGAAAAGCGATAGGTCACCGGATCGACGCCGGTCCCGACCACCAGATGACAAGGCGGGCCGAACCTCCGGGTTCGGCCCGCTTCGCGTCTCGTTCGCTGTGGAGCGCTGCGTCCGTTGTTCAACCTGCGTTCGCACTGTCAGAGCTGCGTTCGCAGTGCGAGGACGGCCTCATGCACCAAATTGCCGAGCACGGCGTAGGTGCGCCAGGCGGGAAACGTGGCCGACCAGGGCGCCGGCGGCGCCTGCTCGTCGTCGGTGATGTCCAGTTCGGCTGCCATCACCAGGCGCACATCGTTGAGGGTGCGCATCCACACAGCCAGGGTTTCCGCGTCGATCTCGCGGTCCTCGAGGGAGGCCTGAACCCGTTCGAGCGCCGAGCTGCGCGTCGCGGTCAGGTCGACCTTGGTCAGCGAAGAGAATTCGACGGAACGAGCCGCTGATGCGTCGTCGCCGTCGCCATAACCGGGCGGATACAGCGGTGCCAGCGACGGCCCGTCCTCGGACAGCCGCTGGTGCTGTTCGGCGAGGACCCTGCGCAGCAGGGCACGTTCGCCTCTTCGCAGCCGCACCCGGAACCGGGAGTCTCCCACCGGATGAAATCGTCTCCACATTGCTCGATGGACCTCCTCGCCGGTACGGCGTAACCAGGCGCTCTGTTGGGTGACCGCCGACTCGTCGGTGGCCTCGGCGACGATGGCGGCGATCACCGCACCGTCGTGGGTGGCGCCGAGCAGCCTGGCCAGATCGTCCCCGGCCAACTGCCGATCGTCGGCCAGTTCGACCACGACCCCCAACGCGTTGGCCAGGACGGCGATCAGCTGGGCATGTTCGAAGCGTTCGCCGCCGCCAGGGTTCTGATGCGACAGTTCGGGCAGGGCTTCGGTCAGGCGGAGCGCCAGCGCACCGGCGGCGGCGGCCAGCCGACGGGGCACCTGCTCTTCGCCCGCCCACGAGCTCCAGGCCAGGGTGGTTCCGGGCGCCACCTCGGAAACGTCGGAGTCGTCGGCGTCGTCCTCGGACCCGTCACCGTGCTGGGTGTCGTCGAGGGCGAGCACCGGCACGAACCACGGCTCATCGGTGTCTGGCGGGCCGCCCGGCGTAGTCACTTGTCGTGTTCCATCGTCGCCCACAGCCCATGTTCGTGCAGGCGCAGAACATCGAGCTCGCAGCGCTCCCGGGTGCCGGTGGCCACTGTGGCCCGGCCGAGTTGGTGGACATCGAGCATCAGCTTGGTCGCCTTCTCCTTGGAGAAGCCGAAGAGGCTCTGAAAGACGAACGTCACGTACTCCATCAAGTTGACCGGGTCGTTCCACACGATCACCACCCATGGCCGGTCAAGATCGAACGACTCGTCCACCTCGACGCGTTCAAGGGTGTCCGGAGCGGACGTGGTCATGTCGCCTCCGGGGCGTGAAAGGCGGGGCCGGGGGTTAAGAGTGCCGTTCGGGTGATTGCCACGACCAGGAGGGTGACCCCGACGATGTGGGCGGCCACCAACACCGGCGGCACTCCCAGCGCGTACTGGGTGTAGCCGACGGCGCCCTGGGCGAGGGTCAACAACACGATCACCTGCGTGCGGAAAATCGTCGGCCCGTCCTTGCTGCGGGCTGCTTCAAACGCCAGCCACACCACCGCGCCGACCAGCAACCAAGCGGTGGCCGAGTGCACACGCACCACCGATGAGATGTTGAAACCGAACCGTGGGGCGTTCGCGTCGCCGGCGTGCGGCCCGGTTCCCGTGGCAATAGGGCCGGTCACCAGCACGGCCAACAGCGCTCCGCCCGCCGCCCAGGTCGCCGCGGTGACCCGCGGAAAAGCGCCGACCGGCTTGGGCATCGGGCCGCCGGCGTCGTCGAGCGATCCGGCGCGCACATGAAGCACGGTGGCCGACCAGACGAGCACCATCGAGATGAGAAAGTGACCGATGACCACGGCAGGGTTGAGGTCGGTGAGCACCGTGACGCCGCCCCACACGATCTGGGCGACCACGCCGGCGACCAGCGACCATGCCCACAGGGTGAGGTTGCGCCGGTAGGGCCGCCGACGCAGAGCGCCGAGAACCGCAGCGATGACGGCGACCGAGACGGCGCCGGTGAAGAGGCGGTTGGCCTGCTCGATGCCCTTGGCCCCCGACAGCTCCCCGATCACCTCGGTATCGGAGCACCGCGGCCAGTCCTCGCAGCCCAGGCCTGACCCGGTCAGGCGCACGGCTGCACCGGTGAGCACGATGATGCCGAGCAGGAGCAGCGCTGCGAAGGTGAAGCGCCGATAGGCCCGGGGGCTGACCGGTTGGCGAATGAGCGCCGCGACTTGCTGAGCAACGCGACGGAGGCGGTGGTCGGCATCAGGTGCTGCATCACCCTTCCGGGCCATAGCGCCGTCGGATCCCTGTCCGATCGGGGGCGACGGTGTCGGAGAAATCGGCCCTGGGTTCACGGCGATCAGGCTAGTGCTGGGTGGTGTGAGCTCCAGCGCTGACGCATCGTTGCTTGGCCACCGGCCGTCCTGGGGGCGTACCCTTCGGACCATGCGGACGGCCAGCACCCTCACCAACCATGCGCCGTCGGGCAACGGTGCGGCCAGCGCCACCGGCTGGAGAGCGGTGGCGGCCTATGTGGCGCTCACCAAGCCCCGCATCATCGAGCTGCTGCTCATCGAGACCGTGCCGGTGATGATCGTTGCCCAGCGGGGCCTGCCATCGCTGTGGCTGATCCTGGCCACGGTCGTCGGCGGCACGCTGTCGGCGGGTGGCGCCAATGCCGTCAACATGTATATCGACCGCGACATCGACGCCAAGATGGAGCGCACGGTCAATCGCCCGTTGGTGACCGGGGCGGTGACGCCTCGCAATGCGCTGGTTTTCGCACTGGTGATCGAGGTGATCGCCATCGCCCTGCTGTGGTTTGCGGTCAACCCCCTGAGCGCCCTCCTGGCGTTCGCGTCCTTCGCCTTCTATGTCGGCATCTACTCGATGTGGCTCAAGCGGCGGTACAGCTCCAACATCGTGATCGGCGGTGCCGCCGGGGCCGGCCCGGTACTGATCGGCTGGGCGGCCGTCACCGGATCGCTCGGCTGGGCACCCTGGCTGATGTTCCTGCTGATCTTCCTGTGGACACCGCCCCACTTCTGGGCGCTGGCGGTCAAGTACCGCGAGGACTACGCATCGGTCAACGTGCCGATGCTGCCGTCGGTGGCCAGCTTGAACACCACCGCCCGCAAGATCCTGGGTTACACGCTGGCGCTGGTCGCCGTGTCGCTCGTGCTGGCCCCGGTCGCCGACCTGGGTTGGGTCTACCTGGCCGCAGCTGTGATCAGTGGAGCGGTGTTCCTCTGGTCTGCGGTGGCCGTGCTGCGGTCCCCAACACCCGCCACGGCGATGCGGCTCTTCGGCTGGTCGATCACCTACATCACCGTGCTGTTCGGGGCGATGGCCGTCGACCAGCTCGCCGGGTTCGCCTGGCCGCTATGAGGCAACCACGTTGGGCTGGCCCCGGGACAGCGCACGGTTTTCCACCCTCCACCCCCCCGGGAGTAGTGTCGTGTCGTCCGCGCTGCCGGATGCAGCACGGATGTACGCCGCTGAGCGATCTTTCTGACGTCGAGGTAGGGAACGGATATGGCAGTAACCGAATCTACGGTTGAGGCGCCCCCTGCCGCACCGGCTGAACTTGGCCCGGCGGATCGGGATGGTTTCATTTCGTCGGCGCAGGCCGAGCTGACGGCGATCGAGCGCTTCATCGGCACGGTCGACCACAAACAGCTTGGGCGTCGCTACACCGTGACCGCCTTGGTGGTCACCGCTGTGGGCTTCATCGTTCGTGCCCTCGGGTGGGCCGGCGCCAACGGTGGCGACGCCCTGCTGGGCGACTGGTCGCTCCAGGTGCGCGAGTCGGCCGATATTGCCGTCGTCGTGCTCGGCGTGCTCGCACTGATCGTCGGCATCGCCGTGTACGTCGTACCGCTGCAGATCGGTGCCCGCGGTATCTCCTTCCCCCGCCTGGTAGCGCTGTCGTACTACTCCTGGCTGGTGTCGACCGTGCTGTTCGCCGCCTCGATGCTCGGCGATGGCGGCATCGGTGGAAATTCCCTCGAGATGGGCCGGTTGGGCGTGTTTGCGCTCATCGCCGGTGCGGTGTCGATCCTCGGCGGCATGATCGCCGTGATGACCACGGTGCTGACGCTCCGTGCCCCGGGCATGAGCCTGGCACGCACCCCCATGTTCGCCTTCTCAATGCTGGTTTCGGGAGCCCTGTGGCTGGCGACGGTGCCGGCGATCGTGGCGGTCGGCGTGCTGATGCAGGCCAATCGCTCCAATGCCGGGGCGATCAAAATGGATTCGGTCGACAACCTGCGCTTCCTCGGCTGGCAGCCCACGGTCTGGATCCTCGCCATCCCGGTCATCGGGCTTGCCGTCGACATCGTCCCGGTCGCCACCGGCAGCCGGCTGATGCAGCGCTTCGCCTTCCGCGGGCTGCTGGTCATCCTTGGCGTCGCCTCCTTCGGGGTGTGGGCGGTCGACCCCGCCCTGAGCTTCAACACGTTCGTGTGGATCGCCTTCTCCGGCTTGGCGCTGTTGGCGGTGCTGGCCAGCCTTGGGGGCCTGCTTCCCGAGCTCCGTCGCCTGGACGGGGCACCGTCGGCCCCCGGCGCCCTGATCGGTTCGCTGGCGGCGTTGGCGCTGCTGACGCTGGCCGGCATCCTCGGTGGCCTGGCAGCGGTCAACACCATCGGCAGCGGAGAGGACGGCCTGTTGGGCCTTCCCGCCATCAACGGCCTGATCAGCGCACAATCCAACGTCATCCTGGGAGCATCGGTCGTCGGGCTGCTGACCGCCCTGGCCTTCTGGGGGGTCAAGTTCACCGGAACCCTTCCCGCCATGGGTGCAGCTGCCGGCTTGGCCCTGCTCGCCGGGTTGGGTGCAGTGATCGCCGGTGCCGGTGGCGTCGTCGACGCCATCGCTTCGATCGACGGTGGAACGGGTTCCGGTGAGTTGGCCGCTTGGCTGATCGCCGCCGGCTCGATCGTGCTCGCCCTCAGCCTGCTCGGTGCGGCGGGCGTTCTGATCGTTGGGCTGCGCGCCGGCGAGACCGGTCCCGCCGACCCGTTTGACGGACACACCCTGGAGTGGCTGACCGCGTCACCGCCGTCCACCATGAATTTCGATGACGAGTTGCCCGAGGTGACGTCCGCCTCGCCGCTGCTGGATGCGCGTGAGAAGGCAGCGGACGTCGAAGGGAGCGACCGATGAGTTCCATTCCCGCCGAGCTGGCGCCACCTGTCCTGCCCAAGCGTCGCCAGACGGTGATCGGCGCGGCGCTTGCGGCCGGTTCATCCGCCATGTTGGTGGTCATCCTGTTGGGTAACTACCTGGAGATCCGGTCGGCGTCGGACAACTTCTTTGATGGCGTGTCGATGCCGCTCACCCAGCCCAACGTGATGTTCTGGGGTCTCGGCCTGTCGGTGTTGTCGATGCAATGGGCGGTCTGGGCGATCGCCCGGGACGAACGGTCTCAGGCCTACTGGGCGATTGGGATCACGGCGTTGCTGGGGCTGGCATTCCTCAACAGCACCTGGTACCTCCTGGCCCAGAGCGACCTGGCGGTCGGCACCCAGCCCGAGGCCGGTGCCACTTTTGCGGTGGTCGGCGCCCACGTGGCGATGACGATCGCCGGTCTCCTCATGCTGGCGGTGATGGCGTTCCGCACGTTCGCCGGACAGTTCTCGAGCCGCTACCCCGACGGTTGGTCGGCGACGGCGGTCTATTGGCACACCATGGTCGGCGTGTTCGTACTCGTTTGGTACGCCGTCTACATCACCAAGTGAGGCGAACGATCTCATGATCAACACAGGGTCTCGTACCTATTTCGGTCTTGCCATCGGCGCCTTCATCTCGGCTCTGCTGTATGGCTTCATTACCAACACCATGGACGTCGGTGCGTGGACCACGCTCGGTGGATCGGGTGGGGTCGACGCCATCCTCGGGCCGCTCACCTTTGGCTACAAGGGCGGGGTGGGTGACCACTTCGGTTACGCCGCCCTGATGGGTTTTGCCGGTCTCAGCGTCGGCTTGGGCGCGATCACGACGGCGTTTCGGGACGGCGACGCTGAGGCGATCGTTCAGGTCGAAGCGTCCGACCAGGCCTTCGCCGATCAGCCGCCGATGGGCGTCGTGCCCTGGCCCGCACTGTTCGCCATCGGCATCGGCATCGCCGTCGTCGGTCTGTCCTTCTCACCGTTTCTGTTCGGCCTGGGGCTCTTCGTGGCGGTGTTGGTCGGTGCCGAGTGGACCCTAACCGTGTGGAGCGAGCGCACCTCGTCGGACCCCGAGGTCAACCGGGCCGTACGCGGCCGGGTGATCTGGCCGCTCGAGGTGCCGGTCGGTGTGGCCGCAGGCCTGGCGGTGATCGTCTTCTCGATGTCTCGGCTGTTCCTCGCCACCGCCGGCCTCGGCGCAGCGATCATTGCCGGAGCGCTCGCGCTCATCGTGTTGACCATGGCCTTCGTGCTGTCGGCCCGGCCGTCGATCAACCGTGGCCTGGTGCTGGCGGTCGTGTTGGTGTTCGGCGTCATCGTGATCGGCGCCGGCATCTGGGGTGGGGTTGCCGACAACAACAAGGATCACAACACTGAGGAGGGGGCCGCCTCGTCGACGGCGGCACCCGGGGGCCAGACTGTTGGCTCGTTGCTGTACCCGTCCGCTTCCGCAGCATCCGCTGCGGCGTCCTGACCTGATCGATCCACCCCTACCGATGGACCATTCGATGAACTTTCTCAGCAGACTCCCAGCACCGGCCCGCCGGGCTGGCCATGTCCTCCTTGGCGTCGCCTTGGTTGGCGTGCTCGTGTCATGCGGCAACCAGGACACCTACCCGCTGACGACCCTGAGCCCCAAGGGCAAGCAGGCCGATCAGATCCACACGCTGGTCAAGCCGATCTTCTTCATCGCCGCCATCGTCTTCGTGCTGGTGGAGGGCCTGATCGTCGTCATCGTGATCAGGTACCGCCGTCGGCGCAACGAAGGCGACGGTGAGGGCGATCCCAAGCAGGTTCACGGCAATACGCCGCTGGAGCTCACCTGGACCGCGCTGCCCGCTGTCATCCTCGCCGTGCTGTCGGTCACCAACGTTCAGACGATCTTCGCCTTGCAGGATCGCGAGCCGGACGCCGTCAAGATTGACGTCTTCGGCCAGCAGTGGTGGTGGGAGTACCGCTACGACACCAACGACGATGGTGAGTTCGACATCATCTCCGCCAACGAAATGGTGATCCCGGCCGGCCGCCCGATCGAGCTGAACGTTCAGAGTCGGGACGTGATCCATTCCTTCTGGATCCCTGCGCTGAACGGCAAGATGGACTCCGTCCCCGGCCGCACCCAGTTCCTGGGCTTCCAAGCCAACAAACCTGGAGTGTTCCAGGGCCAGTGCACCGAGTTCTGTGGGCTCTCCCACGGCTACATGCGCATGGAGGTCAAGGCGCTACCGCCCGCCGAGTATGAGGACTGGGTGCAGAGCCAGCAGGCGCCGCCGGCCGAGCCGGCGGGCGAGCTCGCCAAGGAGGGTCGCACAGCGTTCCTGGCCCAGTGCGCCTACTGTCACCAGGTCAACGGCCTCACCTCCGAGGGCGAGTATTCCGATGAGGGCCCGGTGAACGACTACAAGGGTCTCGACGGTGCGGCGCTGCCGACCGTGCGACCCGGCGTGGCACCCAACCTGACCCACCTGATGAGTCGGAACCGATTCGCAGGCAACATGTTCCCCCTGTACTACGAGGATGGAACGCCTGACGAAGGCAAACTCAAGGAATGGCTGGCCAATCCGCAGGCGATGAAGCCGATGATGCCGGACAACCTCCAAGGAATGCCGAACCTCAACCTCGACCCGGCAACGATTGATGCCTTGGTCGCCTACCTGATCACACTCGACTGAGCAACGGATCGAAGGAACCACCATGACGATCGTTGAACCAGAAAAGACCAACCTCCCCGCCACAGTCGACCCAGATGGGCCTGGCTCGGGCGATCTGGTACCAGCCGGCAACGGCACGGGTCCCAGCCGACCGCTGGGCGTGTTTACCCGCCCCAGCAGCACCACCGGGTGGCGCTCGTGGATCACCACGGTGGACCACAAGCGCATCGGCATCATGTACAGCTGCACGGCGATGGTGTTCTTCATCGTCGGCGGCGTCGAAGCACTCCTGCTGCGCACCCAGCTGGCTGCCCCGAACCAGACGCTGTTGTCGGCCGACCTGTACAACCAGGTGTTCACCATGCACGGCGTGACGATGATCTTCCTGTTCATCATGCCGATGGCCTCTGGCTTCATGAACTACCTCATCCCGCTGCAGATCGGCGCTCGGGACGTTGCGTTCCCTCGCCTCAACGCGCTCAGTTATTGGATCTACCTCTTCGGCGCCCTCTTCGTGAACACCTCGTGGTTTCTTGGCGGCGGTGCCAACGGCGGCTGGTTCAACTACGCACCCAACTCCAGCGTGGTCTTCTCGCCGGGTCACGGCATCGACTTCTACGCCGTTGGCCTGCAGATCGTCGGTCTCGCCTCGCTGATCGGTTCGATCAACCTGATCGTCACCGTGTTCAACATGCGGGCTCCCGGCATGACCTGGTGGCGCATCCCGACCACCACCTGGATGTCACTGGTCACCCAGTTCCTGTTGGCCTTCGCCATCCCGGTCATCTCGGTGGCGCTGTTCCTGTTGACCTTCGACCGTCGCTTCGGTGCCACCTTCTTCAACGGCGCCAAGGGCGGTGACCCGCTGCTGTGGCAGCACCTGTTCTGGATCTTCGGCCACCCGGAGGTGTACATCATCGTGATGCCGGCCTTCGGGATGGTGTCCGACATCATCCCGGTGTTCAGCCGCAAGCCGCTCTTCGGTTATCGCTTCGTCATCTTCTCGGGGATCGCGATCGGTTTCCTCGGCTTCGGCGTGTGGGCCCACCACATGTTCGCTTCGGGCATGGGCCCGATGTCGGTCACAGCGTTCTCGCTGGCCACGTTGACCATCGCCGTACCCACCGGTGTGAAGGTCCTCAACTGGATGGCCACGATGTGGGGCGGACGCATCCGCATGACGGTGGCGATGATGTACGCCATTTCCTTTGTGGCGATGTTCACCATCGGCGGGTTGTCAGGCGTGACCCACGGGTTCGCTTCGGCCGACACCCAGCAGACCGACACGTACTACATCGTCGCCCACTTCCACTACGTGATCTTCGGTGGTGGCGTGCTCGGCTTCCTGGCGGCCACCTACTACTGGTATCCCAAGATCTTTGGGTACATGCTCTCCGAAGGCGTGGGCAAGGTGGCGTTCTGGTTCGTGTTGATCGGATTCAACGCCACGTTCGGCCCGATGCACGTCCTCGGCATGGAAGGCATGAGCCGGCGGATCTTCTCCTACAGCGACTACCAGGGCTTCAACCTCTGGAACTTCGTGGCCACGCTCGGCGCCTACACGATGGCGATCGGTGTCGCCCTGTTCCTGTGGAACGTGTACTCGAGCTACCGGGCGCACAAAGCCAACCCGGTCGATGTCGGACCGGACCCCTGGGACGCCCGCACGATCGAGTGGACCATCCCGTGCCCGACGCCGGTGTACAACTACGACCCGATCCCGACCGTGCACGAGATCGACGAGGCCTGGCACCTCAAGTACGGCCACGACGAGGACGGCCGCCCGGTGCGTATCGCCAACATGGAGGATGTGGCCCAGAAGGGCGATTCGGTGGGCGTGCACCTGCCCTCGCCGTCGTTCCAGCCCATCCTGTTGGCCTCGAGCCTGCCCTTCATCGGCTACGGCGTCATCTTCAACCTGTGGTTCGCCGTGCTGGGCGGGGCCCTGTTCATCGCCGGCTTCGTCGGCTGGATCCTGGAACCGTCGGATGATCCGGACGCCGGTCACACCGGGCTTGACGGGCACGACCACGACCCCTCCGACGACTCCAAAGCGGCTTTGCCCGAGGGCAACGAGGCGGAGGACGGCGATGACGTCGAAGCCGAAGACGTCGTGAGTACCAAGGAGACCGCCAATGTCTGACACCCTCACCGCTTCCGGGGCTTCGGCCCCGGCATCGGCGGAGCCCGACGACTACAGCGGGCATGCCACCAACACCGGCATCTCCAACCCGAAGCTGGGCATGTGGGTGTTCCTGGGGTCGGACTGCATGCTCTTCGGTGGCCTGATCGCCACCTACATGCTGTACAAGAACCGTCCCATGGCGCCGGGCATCGTCGGTAACGCCGAGCCCATCTCCGACGTGTTCGACATCGCCTTCACGTCGGCCAGCTCGTTCGTGTTGTTGATGAGCTCGCTGACGATGGTGCTGGCGGTCACGTCCATCGCCCGCGGTGACCATCACAGGCTGCGCCTGTGGCTCGGCACCACGGCCTTCCTCGGCGCCATCTTCATCGGCGGGCAGGTGTACGAGTTCACCGAGTTCGTGCGCGAGGGCTTCGGCTACACCACCAACGTTTCGACGTCGTCGTTCTATACCCTCACCGGGTTCCACGGCGTCCACGTCACCTTCGGCATCCTCATGTTGTTGACGATGATGGTGTTGTCCTTCAAGGGCCGCATCCCGCAGTCCAAGGCCGAAGGGGTCGAGATCGTCGGCCTGTACTGGCACTTCGTCGATGTGGTGTGGATCCTCATCTTTACCGTCGTCTACCTGATCAATTAGTAGGAGCGTCCACGTGAGCACGTCCAGCCCCGATGAAGGCACCGAGACCCTGCCGAGCTCGCCGTTCAGCGAGCACGACACCCTGACCGCCGAGGAGGCGGCCAACCTGAGGGCCGATGAAGGCCTCAACCGGATGGTGCACCATTCCGACATGATCTACATCAAGGTCGGCGCAGTGCTGGCGGTGCTGACCGCCATCGAGATCGCGCTGCCCGAACTGCTCAACAACGGCAAGATCTACGGCCCGCTGCTGATCGCTTTGATGATCATCAAGTTCGTCATGGTGGCCGGGTTCTTCATGCACCTCCGTTACGACGGCAAGGAGCTGAGCGGCCTGTTCTACGGCGGCGCCATCCTGGCGGTCATCGTCTACGTGGCCGTCCTGTCGACGTTCTCGTTCTGGACGGACTCCGGCAACCAGAACTTCACCTCCCCGCCGCCGATCCAGACGACGGTGCCGCTGGAAGACCCGGCCGCCCCGGGCGGCTAGCGAGCCCGGAGGGGCGGCGCTTCAGCCGTCCCAGCGGAACGTACGGGCGGCTACGAGTGGCGCGATGATGGCCCATCCGGCCAGCACGCCCCAGAGCCAGCCGGTGGCGAAGCTCTCGGGACCCATCGTGGTCACGGTCAGGCCGGCCAGCGGAGCTGCGGGAAGAGCGTGTGCGACCGCTGCAAGCGGCGCCGGGAACTTGTCGATCGGGACGACCATGCCCCCGATGAGCAACAGCACCAGATACAAGCTGTTGGTCGCTGCAAGGTTGGCCAGGGCGGGTAGGCGTCCGGCGAGAGCCAACCCGATCCCGGCAAAAGCTGCGGTGCCGAGGGCGAGTGCGACCAGTCCGAGCGGCCAGGTCGGGGGTGGGCGCCATCCGAGCGCAGCGCCCACCATCGCCAGCACGGCCACCTGACCGACCTCGATCGTGGCCACCGTCGCCACCTTGGCTGCCAACCAGCGACCCCTGCCCAGCGGGGTCGAGCCGAGCCGCTTGAGGACGCCGTAGTTGCGATCGAACCCGGTGCCGATCCCTAGGCTGACCATCGAGGTGGACATGACCGCCAGGGCCATCGTCGCCGGCGTCAGGTAGTCGACCGCGTCGACCCCGTCGAAGCGCACGACATCGATCTGGGAAAAGAACACCAGGATGCCCAGTGGGATGCCCACCGACACGAGCAACTGTTCGCCCTGGCGCATCGCCAGGCTGAATTCGGCCCGCCACTGCGAGAGGAACGGCCTCATCGGGACTCCTCGCCTGGAGCGGATCCCGACGGATCCGGTACGGGCGGGTCGGACGCTCCCGGGGGCTGTCCTGCGTCGGTCACCTCGCCCGTCAGGCGAAGGAACACGTCATCGAGGCGTTTTCGGCCCGCCCGAAGATCGGCCAGGCTTACGTCCCAGTCCGCCAGGGCGGAGGTGAGCGTGGCGACGAGCCGGGGCGTGCCTGCCGCCGCTACGACGTACTCACCTCGGCTTGCCTCGGTGACGAGGGCGCCGAGGCGGCTGGACAGCTCGGCGGTGTCCAGGCCGGGGTCGGCACCGAAGCGCACCTCGTCACCCGATTCGAGGCGCAGGAGGTCGTCCGGGGTGCCAGAGGCGACCGCCACGCCCCGGTCGATGATCACGATGTGATCGGCCAGGCTTTGGGCCTCGTCCAGATCGTGGGTGCTCAGCACGACGGCAACCCCGTCGTCGCGCAGCTGCGCAATCAACGAACGGATCAGTAGTCGTCCTTCGAGGTCGACGCCGGCTGACGGCTCATCGAGAAAGGCGATCCGGGGCCGCCCGATCAGTGCGAGGGCAAGGGAGAGGCGCTGCTGTTCGCCGCCCGACAGCTTTCCCCAGGTTGAGCGGGCCCGATGGGCCAGGCCGACCTGCTCGAGCAGACGGGCAGGATCGAGCGGGTCGGGGTAGAAGCCGGCGAACTGCGCCAGCACGTCGCGGGGGCGCTGGTGGCGGGGAAGCCCCGCGCCCTGCAACATCACCCCGATGCGCTCGGTGAGGGCCTGGTGATCGGCCACCGGGTCCAACCCGTCGACCCGCACCTGGCCCGACGACGGCCGGCGGTATCCCTCGCAGCATTCGATCGTCGACGTCTTGCCCGCTCCGTTGGGTCCCAGAACGGCGGTGACGGCACCGAAGCCGGCGGTGAGCGACAGGCCGTTGACCGCGATGATTCTGCCGTAGCGGACCGTGAGGTCGTCGACCTCGACTGCGATTGTCACGATCGCTGACGTTACTGCCGGCCGCCGAGGGACCGGCAGCCGGCTCCCGTCAGTCGGTCGGCAGCTGGAAGCGACCGAAGAACTCCCACATGGCGGCCGAGGCGTCCAAGTTGGTCGTGGTCGGCCCCATGATGGCGCCGAGCTGAGCGTTGAGCTCGCTGCCGGGCCAGGTGTGGCCGCCGCCCTCGACGATGTCGAAGACGACGTCGGCGTCCTTCGGGCAGTCATAGGTTCGCCGCACAACGTCGTCTTCGATCCGGTCATCGATGACGTCGTCCTCACAGCCGTTGCGGACGGCCCATTCGTCAACCGACTGCGGATAGCCCTCGCCCTGCAGGTCCGCCTCTGGCACGTTGGAGACGTCCGCGTCGCCGCTGAGCAGACCTCCGAGGTTGCCCACCCCGCCGTTGAACAACAAGATCGGGTCGGCGGTGCCGTGGAAGGCCAACACCGGCACCGGACGCTTGGTGGAGTCGCAGGTCGCCATGACCCCGGCCACCGGAGCGACGGCAGCGAAGCGGTCGGGGTAGGCGCAGGCGATCGCCGAGGTCATCATGGCGCCGTTGGACAGCCCAGTGGCATACACCCGGGAGGTGTCGATGCACTGCTCAGCACCGATGGTGTCCAACATGTCGCCGACGAAGGCCATGTCGGGGTTGGCTGCGGGGTCGGGGGCGATATCCCAGCTGATCGGATTGCCCCGCCCGTTGGGGACGACGGTGATGAACCCTTCCTCGGTCCCCAGCTCGGGCAACCTGCTGGCCTTGGCCGCCAGCTCGGCACCTTCCATCAGGCCGTGAAAGTCGAAGACGACCGGCGCCGGCGCCTCGTCGGTGCCATCGGGAACGGTCAGCAGGTAGTAGCGCTCCTCGCCTGCCACCTCCATCGTGGTCTTCGCTGCCTTGACCGCAGGGTGCGGGCCCGAGTCGCACCCTGCCGACGGCGTGGCCGCTCCGGGTTCGGCCACGTCCTTGGACCCGCCTTGTGCGTCGTCCGCCTTCGAGTCGCGTCCGGCGGCCGCTGTCTCGTCCATCGGCTTGGCGGTGGTCTCGCCGTCTCCCGAACACGAGGCCATCAGCACCAGCGCCACGGCGGCCGTCGCAGCTCGACCGACGGGGACACAGCGACCGACCGAACGGCGCGACGGACCGGTTGACTTCGACCTCGACAACATGGCTCACAGCGTAGGGGGAGACCTCCTCCCATAACGTGAGCGGATGCAGCACGAGTCCATGGTTCCCAGAATCGCACCTTCGCTCGGCCCTCTCGACGGAGCCATCGTGTTGCTCGACGTGGACGGCACACTGGTCGACTCGGCGCCGGCGATCACCTGGTGCCTGGCCCGGGCCATCGAGTCGGTCGGCCTGGACGCGCCCCCGGTCGACGTGTTGGCGGCCGACATCGGCCCCCCGCTCGAGGACACGCTGGCCGCCCACGGTGTCGCCCCGGCGGGCTTTGAGACGGCCAAGGCGACCTACCGCAGTTGCTATGCCACCGAGGGTTTGGCGCGCAGCGTGCTGTACCCGGGCATCGTCGAGGCCCTGTCCAACCTGCGTAGCGGCGGGGCTCGCCTGGCGACGGCCACGTCGAAGCGGGTGGCGATGGCCACCGATGTGTGCCGCCACCTGGGTATCGCTGACTACTTCGAGGTGATCGGCGGCGCCGGCGAGTTCGATCGGCTGCACAAGCCCGAGATCCTCGGCTGGACGCTGGAGCGGATGGGAGGGGAAGCACCGGGCCGCACAGCGATGGTCGGCGATCGCCGCTACGACGTGGCCGGGGCGCTGGCCCTCGGCCTGCCCGCCGTCGGCGTCGGGTGGGGATACGGCACCAGCGACGAGCTGGTCGCTGCCGGCGCAGCCATGGTGCTCGATGCCCCGGAGCAGCTTCCCGCCGCCCTGGCGACCGTCCTCACCGGCTGAGCCACTACCGTCTCGGTCATGCTGGACGTCCGCTCACTTCGTAACGATCTCGACGGCGTGACCGCGGCGTTGGCCCGTCGGCGCGACGAGTCACTGGGAGCAGAGGTGGCCACCGCAGCGGCGCTCGATGCCGAGGTTCGCGCCCTCAACACCGAGCGGGACCAGCTCCGTAGCCGGATCAACGCGCTGTCACAGCAGGTTGGTGCGCTCTTCCGCGACGGCCGGCGCGAGGAGGCCGAGGGGCTCCAGGCGAAGAGTCGTGCGCTGGGCGACCGCGAGCGGGAGCTCGACTCGGCGGCCGAGACCAAGGCGACCGAGCTGCGGTCCCTGTTGCTGGTCATCCCCAACGTCCCCCATCCCGACGCCCCCGACGGTGCCTCCGACGGCGACAATCCGGTGCTCACCAGCGGCGGTCCAGCGATCGACAGCTACGGCGAGGCCCAACGCGTGCCCCACTGGGACATCGGGGCGGCGCTTGGCATCCTCGACACCGAACGGGCCACCAAGTTGAGCGGCGCCATGTTCAGCCTGCTGCGGGGCCCCGGCGCCACGCTCAGCCGGGCGCTCACCCAGTACGGGCTCGACCTCAACGCCGATGCCTTCGTCGAGGTTCGTCCGCCGTCGCTGGTCACCTCCGAAACCCTGACGGCAACCGGCCAGCTGCCCAAGTTTGCCGACGACGCCTACCACCTCGAGCGCGACGACCTGTGGGCGATCCCCACCGGGGAGGTGCCGCTCACCTCGATGCACCGCGACGAGACGCTGGCCGAGGCCGCGCTGCCGATCCGCTACATGACCGCCACGCCGTGTTACCGGCGCGAGGCGGGATCGGCCGGCCGCGACACCCGGGGCATGCTGCGCAGCCACGAGTTCGACAAGGTCGAGATCCTGGCGCTGACCACCCCCGAGCAGGCGCCCGCCATGTTCGACGAGCTGCTCGCCCGCGCCCTGGCCGGCATCGCCGGGTTGGGATTGACGTGGCGCACGGTCGACATCTGCACCGGTGACCTGGGCCAGAGCCACCATCGCAGCATCGACATCGAGGTGTATGCGCCGGGTGCCGACGCCTGGCTGGAGGTGTCCTCGGTGTCGTGGTTCTCCGACTACCAGGCCCGTCGCGCCAACGTCCGCTACAAGGCCGAGGGCGGCAGCGGCACCCAGCTGGTGCACACCCTCAACGGCTCGGCGATGGCGGTCCCGCGGGTGTGGGCGGCGATCCTGGAGGCCTACCGTCAGGAAGACGGCTCGGTGCGCGTGCCCGAGCCACTGCTGCAGTACATGCGGGGCATGACGACGATCGAGGCGCCCTAACGGGTTGAGCGCTCCGCCCGGCGTTCGATGCCGGCGCCGTCCAACAGGCGGAGGGTCCAGCTGAGGTCGAGGCCGATCACCGTGTCGCGGCGGCCTTCCAGGCGCTGGATCAGTACCCCGCCGGCATCTTGGATGGCGTAGGCGCCCGCCTTGTCCATCGGCTCGCCGGTGGCGACGTAGCCGGCGATTTCAGCGTTGCCCAGCGTTCGGAAGCTGACCCGGGCGATCGAGAGGGCGCTGGCCCGCGTCGAGATCGCCCCGGCATGGTCGCGCCCGACGAGCGCTTGGGCGCTGAGCACGCGGTGGGTGCGGCCCGACAACCGTGCCAACATGTCGGCCGCCTCGGCGGGGTTGCCCGGCTTGCCCAGCAGCGTGTCGCCGAGCACGACGACCGTGTCGGCGCCCAGCGACACCTCGTCGGCCTGCACGTCGGCTCCGGCCTTCTCGAAGGCCAGGCGCGTGACGTAGGCGTCGGGCGACTCGTCCGCGTGCGGGGTTTCGTCGACGTTGGGGGGCCGCACTTCGGGGTGCAGGCCCAGCTCGGCCAGCAGTTCCCGGCGGCGGGGCGAAGCGCTGGCCAGCACCAGCCTGGGGTCGTTCATCGGTCAGCCTCCTGAACTGAAAGCTTCGGCTGCGGGGTCGAGGCGTGGGTCGTCATCGGGGTCGCCCAGCCACCCGGCGGGGAGGGCCACCCGGCGGGGACCCCCGGAATGGGAGCGCACCAGCCGTTCGTTACCCACCAACAGCTCGGCGTCCGGGTCGAGGCCGGCGAGCAGCAACTCGACCTCGGTCAGCGAGGTCACCAGCGAGGCCGCCCGCCGGACGTCGCCGCCCACCGGGTAGCCCTTCAGGTACCAGCTGAGGTGCTTGCGGAAGGCGGTGATCGCCCGGGTTTCGGGACTCTGGGGAATGGCGGAGCGGCGGGCGGCCGCCCGGCTGCGGCGGGGTGGGAGGGCCTCGTGGGCGCCCCGCCAGGCCACCGCCTCCCGGGCGTGCTCCCACGCGGTGGCGGACACCTCGCGCAGCGTCGGCGGCGGCGGCACCTCGTGGCCATCGAAGACGGCGCGCAGGTCGGAGAACAGCCACGGCTTGCCCAGACAACCCCGGCCGATCACCACGCCGGCACAGCCGGTTCGGTCGATCATGTCGATGGCGTCGGACGCCTCGAAGATGTCGCCGTTGCCCAGCACGGGCACGTCGAGCGCCGACACCAGCTCCCCGATCGCGTCCCAGCGCGCTGATGGGGCATAGAGCTGCTCGGCGGTGCGGGCGTGGAGCGCCACCCAGGCGCTGCCCTCATCCTGGGCGATGTGGCCGGCGTCGAGGTAGGTGAGGTGGTCGTCGTCGATACCCATCCGAAACTTGACCGTCACCGGAATGTCGCCGGCGGCGGCGACGGCCGAGCGGATCATGCGGGCGAACAGCGGCCGCTTGAACGGCAGCGCCGCGCCACCGCCCAAGCGGGTCACTTTGGGTGCCGGGCAGCCGAAGTTGAGGTCGAGGTGGTCGAGTGGGCGGCTGTCGACCAGAAAACGGACCGCCTCGCCCAGGTAGTAGGGGTCGGTGCCGTACAGCTGCAGCGACCGCAGCGGTTCGGACGGATGATGGTCGAGCATCGCCAGGGTGGGCGCGTGGCGTTCGACGATCGCCCGGGCGGTCACCATCTCGTTGACGCACAGTGGAGCCCCCCGGCGGGAACAGACGACGCGGTAGGGGGTGTCGGTCACGCCGGCCATCGGTGCCAGCACCACCGGCGGCCAGATCCGGTGTGTGTCCAGTGAGAGCGGGGTCGCGCCTCCGGCCGGACCGGCGCCCACGGGGGCGCTGAGGACGGGCGCTAGGGCGGCGTTCACCACACCAGTATGGCGGCGGCTGCGGGCCCGACCCCATGCCGCGCGGCTCCACCGGGCGGCGGCCGGTGGGCAAGACTGGGCAGATGGCCCCCTCCGACCCGGTTGTCGACCCCATCTCGTCCCGACTCGACTACGACGTCGGCGAGCTCAGACGAGCCGAGTTGGCGGCGGACCCGGTCGCCCAGCTGCGCCGTTGGTTGGACGATGCGGGTCGGGCGGAGGTCCCCGAGCCCAACGCGATGGCCGTCGCCACGGTGGATGCGGATGGTCGCCCTCGCGTCCGCAACGTACTTCTGCGCAACCTGGACGAGGCGGGCCTCGTGTTCTACTCCAACCGGCTGAGCGCCAAGGGCCAGGCGATCGACGCCAACCCGGTGGCCAGTGCGCTGTTCAGCTGGCTGGGCCTGCAACGTCAGGCACGGGTCGACGCCGACGTCGAGGTGATCGACGGCGACCTTGCGGACACCTACTGGGCCAACAGGCCCCAGGGCAGCCAAATTGCTTCGGCGGCGTCGCCGCAGGGTGAAGTCGTTGCCGACCGGGCCGAGCTCGAGGCGCTGGTCGAGCGCTACGAGCGCGACGCTGAAGGTTTGGACATCCCTCGGCCCGAGCACTGGGTTGGCTACCGGCTGGTGCCCCACACCTTCGAGTTCTGGCAGGGGCGTCGTGCCCGGCTGCACGACCGGTTTCGTTACCGGTTGACCGGTGGCTCCTGGGAGATCGACCGGCTGGCACCCTGATCGGGGTTCGTCGCCGCGGTCACTCCGCCCGCTGCGGCGTCGGCGTGAGCAGCTGCGGTGGGCGGCCCGTCGGGGCTTGAGCGGTCGGAAGGAGTGCCGTCGCTCCCGGTGCGGTCCCGACGAATGCGGGCGGCCATCACCCAACCGATGGCGGCCACGACGAGCGCCCCGCTCACCCAGCCCAGCGTGGCCTGGTGGGTCACCACCCAGGTCTGCACGCTGCCCTGCCAGCTCTGAGCGGTCACGCTGAGGCCACCGTCGATGCGATCGCCCCGGGTGATGCGGTACTCCGTCCAGCCGTAGTAGCCGACGAACAGCCCGGCGAGGATCAGTAGGCCGCCCGAGATTCGGTGGATCCAGGGCAGCACCCGGCGCATGTTGCGGACGATCGACGTGCGGCCCAGGGCGACGGCCATCGTCAGCACCGCCAACAGCAGGCCCATGCCCAGCCCGAAGGTGGCCACCGTCAGCCCGGCGGCCAACGGGCTGGAGTTCTCCAGCGTCGAGGTCAGCACGCCGGCGAACAGGGGCAGGGTGCAGCTGAGCGAGGCCACCGCATAGCTGATGCCGTAGAGGAACATCGAGGACAGCTGCCGGTCGCCCACCGACAACTCCAGGCGGGGAACGCCGATCGTCGGCTCGTAACCGGCCAGCATGGCCACCCCCAGCCCGATGACCAGTATGCCGATGCCGATCGTGATGAACGGCAGGTTGGGCTGGAGGAAGGTGCGGATCGAGCCCCACAGCAGCCCCATCGTGCCGAAGACCACCAGGAACCCGGCGGTCATCGCCCCGGAGACCTTGAGCGCCCGCCCGATGGCGGTGGCGGTGGACGCTTGGGCACCGTCCTCGCCGTCATCGAGGCCCAGGTAGTACGTGAGGTAGGTGGGCAACAGTGCAAAGCCGCACGGGTTGACCGTGGCGGCCATGCCGGTGGCGAAAGCCCAGGCCAGAGGGGCGTCCATCAGCGCCGCCGAGGGACGTGGGGAGCGGTCACGAGGCGACGCCCAGGTACCGCTCGATGTTGGAGCGCAGCTCGGCCTCGTCCATCGCTCCAAGCTGCTGCCCGGCCACCGTGCCGTCCGCATCGACGAACAGCGTCATCGGGAGGGCGACCAGGCCGAGCGCAATCGAATGGGCCTGATCGGGGTCCTCAGCCAACGGGTAGGTGGCGCCAACCCGCTCGGCGAAGGGGGCACCTTGGGCCTCGGTCTCGCCCGAATCGATGCCGAGCATGCCGACCCGGTCGCCCAGGTCGTCGTGGACGCGCTCGAAGTCGGGCATCTCGCGCAGGCACGGGGCGCAGGTCGACGCCCACACGTTGATGACGGTGGGGCGATCGATCAG
This sequence comes from Candidatus Neomicrothrix sp., assembly GCF_035329545.1. Taxonomy (NCBI): domain Bacteria; kingdom Bacillati; phylum Actinomycetota; class Acidimicrobiia; order Acidimicrobiales; family Microthrixaceae; genus Candidatus Neomicrothrix; species Candidatus Neomicrothrix sp. Next base: position 16,727 of record NZ_DAOLGP010000035.1, on the reverse strand, counting down.
CTCGTCCAACGTGGTCGTCGTCCCATCGAACATCCGAAGGTCGAGGTTGGGCACCGGCTCGCCAACCTCGGCGGAACCCGACGTCGCGCCGGGATCCTGTGGCTCGAGAAACTCCTCGACCGAGAGGATGTCGTCGTCGGTCTTGCCGCCCGTCAACGTCACGATGACGGCGGCGGCGATCACGGCCACCACCAGCGAGATGGCGCTGATCAACACCAGGTCGCGGCGCGACAGTCCCCACCGGCCTCTGGAGGCGGGCCGGCCGGGCGGTTTGGGCTCTTCGGTCGGGGTGGCGCCGTCGTCTTCGGGCTCGGCGTCGCCGGGCGCGTCCTCGGAGGGCCCGGTGCCCTCGGGAACAGCGTTCTCGGACACGTCATCTCCGCCGGACGGCCGGGGCTCGGGGGTGGGGGTGGCTCCGCTCACGAATGTCACGGTACCGCCCCCAACGACCCCGACCCCTTCGCCCCTCACACCGGCGGCGACGCCGGGTTGGACGTAGCGCCGACCTGGGGTGAGGCGGCCCGAAACGGCTCAGGCGCTGAGCCGCTCCCGGAGGTGCTCGGGGATCGGCACCTTGGGCAGGTGCTCCTCCGGCCGAGGGTTCTTGGGTGGGCGGCCGCGCGCCCGCTTGAAGTGCACGACCTTCCCTCCGACGAACAGCTGCCCTCCCCACACCCCGAACTGCTCGTTGCGGGCGACGGCCGCCTCGAGGCAGTCGAGGAGCACCGGGCATCCGGCGCACAGCCGCTTGGCCAGGGCGATGTCGGGCAGTTCATCGGAGAAGAACAGCTTGGTCACCTCGCCGGTGGCATCGGAGCAGGCCGCCCGGGACTCCCACCCTGGGGTGCCCGCGACGGCGGTGGTACAGAGCTCGCTGTGTTCGCTTCTACTGACTTCGGTGATCATCATCATGGTGCTTTCTCGGCGTGGTGACTGTGTGTTGATTGGCGATGGCCGGTGGGTTCTCGGCGGTTGTCGATCGGTGAACCTCGGCCGAAAAGCAGAAAAGCCGCCGGTTCCCGTGATGGGATCCGGCGGCCTCGAAAGAGGTTCTTGGTCGATGCTGTTGCATCAACCGGTACCTCTCGACACTCGGATCCCGTCACCAATCGGGTTGTCGTAGCCCGGCTTGGCGGTGGCGTGCGCACACGCTGTGCCGCGCGTGACCCAAACGTTGCGCTTGGCGACGACGGTGAGGTTGCCGACGACCGGGTTGTCAACGGCACAACGTCCAACGACGCGGTTGCTCACGGGGAAAAGCGTCGAAGCTGCCCGTGGCTGCACCGGCATCTCGCCGAGCGCGCAACCGGTCGCCGCGTCGAGGCGGCTGGTCGTTGCGTGAAGCGGGGATGCGGACATGATGGGCCTCTCGGGTGGCCGCCCGAGAGGCGACCGTGCTGGAACGTCAACGAGGAAACCACCTGCGGCGTGCAGCGTCAATGTATTTAACAAGATTTCTGTCGGGTGCAGCGTGGGGTGACGGGCGAGCGTTCACCGCAGCGTGGTGGGTGGGCCGCCCTGACGACCGCGCCCTGAGGCCCGTTCCTCCGCCGTGACCCGCCACCGCTACCGTGCCGGGTGTGGCCAACGACGACACTGCACACGGGGCGATGGTGGGAGCCGTCGCAGCCGTCGGCCCCGAGCGGTCGGGAGCGGTCGCCATCGTCGATCCGCCCGCCGGCGAGCGTCCGACGACGACCATGCGGGTGCCGCCCGCCGGATGCGCACCGGACCGAAGGGCCCGCCTCGATACGTTGTTGCGGCTCTGCGACGTTGCCCTGTGGGACCTCGATGTCCCCATGCGACCGGCGCCCGGAGCGGTGTGGGTCGTGCGTCGCACCACCCTGGAGGTGCGCCGCTGGCCCACCGCAGCCGAATCGGTCGCCGTCGACACCTGGTGCTCCGCCGTCGGTCGGGTGTGGGCCGAGCGGCGCATCGATCTCGCCGGCGGCGAGGGTGGTGACGTGAGGGTGGCCACCCTGTGGGCGTCGCTCGACCAAACGGGCGCCCGCCCGGCCCGGCTGGCGCCCGAGCTGGTTGAGGCCGGACCAAAGCGACGGGTGCCGATCGGGCTTTACCACCCCGCCCCGCCCGGCGAGGCCTCGGTAGCGCCGTGGCCGATCCGCCGCAGCGACATCGACGTGCTGGACCATGTCAACAACTCGGTGATCTGGACCGCTTTCGAGGACACCGAGGCGGGAGCGACGGCAAGCGTTGGCGACGGGGGCGGGCGCTTCGAGGCCGAGTACCGCGCCCAGCTGTTTTACGGCCCGGCCGAGCTCACCTTGTCTCCGGACGGCGATCAGGTGTGGCTCAGTGCGCCGGATGAAACGCCGGCGGTTTCGCTGCGCTCGCTGGACTGAACGGCAGGCGTCGTCACCGTTCCGGTCGGCACCGCTCCAATCGGCTGCGGCGCCGCTCAGGCGTCCGTCGTCACCGGCAGGAACACTTTGGAGCGCCAGTAGCGCAGCTCCTCGATGCTTTCCTTGATGTCGTCGAGGGCGCGGTGGCTGGTCGCCTTACGTGGCAGGTCACCGAGTGCCTCCGGATACCAGCGCCGGGCCAACTCCTTGATCGTGGTCACGTCGACCGAGCGGTAGTGCAGGTACTCCTCGATCTCGGGGAGATAGGCGGCGAGAAAGCGGCGGTCGGTGCCGATCGTGTTGCCGCACAGCGGCACGGTGCGGGCCTTGGGGGCATGGGCCTTAATGAACTCCAGCGTCGCAGCACCCGCCTCCTCCAAGGTTGTCGTCGACGCGGCGATGGCGTCGAGCAGCCCCGAGCTGGTGTGCATCTTGACCACCACCGGGTCCATGTCGGCCAGGGCCTCCTCGGGCTGGTGAATCACCAGCTCGGGGCCCGCAGCGACGATGTTGAGTTCGTCGTCGGTCGCCAGGGTGGCGATCTCCACGATGACGTCGGAGGTGTGATCCAACCCCGTCATCTCAAGGTCCATCCAGATGAGCACGACGAGATCGTACGCCGACTGGGCCCCGGGCGCGTTGGGGAGGCCAAGATGGCCACATGGCGATGCCCACCGACGACCGACCCAACGACCGACCCGACGGCTCTGGGAATGCTCACGACCGACGAGTCACGATGGAGGTCCAGCAGCTCGACCCCGGGCTGGAGCTGCCCAGCTACGCCAAGCCGGGCGACGCTGGGCTGGACCTACGGGCGCGGGTGGACGTCACGCTGGCTCCGGGCGGCGCCCGGGCGCTGGTGCCCACCGGGCTGGCGGTCGCCATCCCGGAAGGCCACGCCGGGTTTGTGTTGCCGCGGTCTGGGCTGGCCCTGCGCTCCGGGGTGACGGTGACCAATGCGCCCGGGTTGATCGACGCCGGGTACCGGGGCGAACTGCAGGTGATCCTGGCCAACACCGACCCGGACACGGCCGTGGAGGTTCGCCGCGGCGACCGCATCGCGCAGCTGGTCGTCCAGCGGGTCAGCCAAGTGACGCTCCTCAGCGTCGACGAGCTGCCATCGAGCGAGCGGGGCGATGGCGGGTTTGGTCACTCCGGCCGCTGAGCGGTCCCGGCCGAGGGCAGCTCGATCGTGACCCGAACCGACACGATCGACGGTTGTCGGGGCGGCTCGCTGAAGCCCACCCCGACCGGGCGCTCGAAGTGCCGGGGCTCACCCAGGTCGACCCCGTCGACGTGGGCGTTCCCGGCACTCACCCACCGCCAACCGCGGGTTTGGTACCACTCCCGGGCGCCGGTCGGTGAGGTGCCGTAGGTCTCGACCCCCATCAGGGCCCGTGCCAGCGGGGCCTCCACCCATCGGGTAACCGCCAGGGGACGCCACAGCGGCACCGGCCTGAGCCGACCGCCGATCAGGTCGAGACGAAACCGGGCGGCGCTCACCGTCGTGCGGCGCCCATCGGACACCACCTGCAACGGCTCGACCGACACCTCATCGAACTCATAGATCGATCCGATGAACTCCGCGCCGGCCTGGTCGCCGACCACCAGGGTTCGTCGATCGTCGGGATCGGTCCACATCACGTCGACCAGATCGCCGACCGGGGAAGTGGCCCAGCAGCCGATGACGAAGCGGTGCCCGCCTGCGAACGCCGCCGACGAGATCGTGCCGGCCACCACCGCCCGTCGGTCGGACGCACGGCGCTTCACACCCGGCATCGCGCTCGCGTCCGGGACGGCGTCGGGTGCGTTCGGCCTGCGCCGCAACGGCCCACGGCTCAGCGCTACCCGGCGAAGACGGCGCTGAGGGGCGGCACCGTGGCCGGCGCTCGCAGCACAACCCTGACGACCGGCTCGCCATCGAGCGACCCGATCGCGGTGCGCTCGCCCGCCCGAAGGGCAATGCGGTGCGCCGGGTCGGTCTGCTCGGGCCCGGCGTCGACCGGATCGAGGTCGCTCATCCGGGCGATCGCCACCAGGATCGGACGGCGCTCGGCTGCGCCGCCGTCCCACTCGACTGCCGTTATGACCCGCTCGGCGACACCTGAGCCGCTGTTGACGTAGCGCTCGTAGCGGCTGTTGGTCCCCGGGTCCCAGGGGCCATCGCCGGGCACATGGGTGTGGCCGAGCACCAGCCACGGCCCGGCGTCCTCGCCGAAGTGACCGGCAAAGGACTCGTGCAGCTCGGTCTCGTTGAGGGTGAACTGGTCGCGGTCGACCGAGAACGGCCCACGGATTGATCGCAGCCGATTGCCGGCACGCCCGGCGAGAAGCGCGGTTCGGGCGGCCGCCCCGGTCAGGCCGGGCTCGTCGCCGCTGAGGTCGGCGAGCGCGCTCGCCAGCCAGGTGACGAACCGGCCGCGCCAAGCCCCGTTGGGACTGTTCCACGGGTCGGTGAGATGCCCGTGGGTGATCACCGCTTCCGGGATCTGGCCGGGATTGCCCAGCGACACCAGGTCGTGAACGACGGCCCCGGGAAGACGGCGGGCCAAAGCCGAGGCGACCTCCGGGCGGATCAGCGGGTCGTCATGGTTGCCGCTCAGGCGCCAGTATCGTCCCGGCCCGACAAACTTCTCGGCGATCGCCGAGTACGTCGCTCCATAGTTGTCAATGATCCGCTGAAGCTGGTTGCGGGCCGTGGCATGGCTCAGCCGCCGGTCGATCGGCCACAGCGCCGCACCGAGCATGCGAAGTGCGTCGATGGCGACGCCCAGCGCCGAGCCGCCCACCATCCAGAAGTCCTCGACGTCGCCGGCCTCGATCAGCCCCCACCCCTCGGCCCCGTAGTGGTCGAGGGCGACGCGATAGAGGTCGTCGGTCGCCTGCTGGCGGGGCCAGTCACGACCGCCCGGAATGCAGCGGTGCAGGTCGCTGGTCACCAGGTATCGCCCGGCCGGATCCAACCGGGCGCTGGCACCCACCACGTCGGGGTCGTCGGTGCGCAACGCCTGCGGCATGCGGCGAGCCCGGCGGCGACACCGGGCGGTCTCGAGCGGCAATGTGGCGAATAGCCCTGGGCCCAGCAACGGCGACGCGAAAATGACGGCAAACAGCTTGAGCGACGCCCAGGCCCTCGTCGCTGGAGGGCCGGGCAGCGAGCTGCTTCGACGCATGATTCCGTCGACGGTGCGATCGAGCCAACCGGTCGGCTCGGGCCGTTCGGCGACGCGGCGCGAGGTCACCTGGGTCAAGCCGCTGGGGAGCAGGCTCATGTTCGATCCGAAGACCGTTCGGCGACCGGGACAGGGTGACTCACCAGGCAAAGCTACCGCCGTCGAAGTGGGGTGCATGACCGTCAGCGGGCCGCGAACGGATGTGGTGAGAGCCCGCCTCCACCGTCGATGAGACCCTTCACCCGTCGCCCTCGACATGGTTATGAATCAAGTTTGAATGTCTCTTGAGTAGGTTTCCCGGAAGGGAAGCGAGGCGATCCGACCCGATACCGAGGGGGTCTCGCATGACACCAAGGGGATTTGAGATGGTCCAACGCTCGGCCGACCGACCGACGCTTCAAGGGCGCTCGGCCCTCGTCACCGGAGGGGGCAGCGGCATCGGGTTGGCCGCCGCAGCTGCGCTGGTGGCCGACGGCGCCGACGTCACGCTGATGGGCCGCACCGCCGACAAGCTCGAAGCCGCCGCCGAGCAGCTGCGCCAACAGGCGCCCGAAGGCGTTCGGGTGCGCACGTCCGCCGGCGATGTCACCGCCGATGCCGACGTCGCCGCAGCGGTCGCGCTGGCCGACGCCGACCAAACGCTCAGGATCGTCGTCGCCTCAGCGGGCGACGGGACGATGGGGCCGGTGGTGGCCACCTCCACCGAGGAGTGGAACCGCATCCTCGGCGTCACGCTCACCGGGGTGTTTCTCGTTTTTCGTGAGGCTGGTGCGGCGATCGTGCGCAACGGCGGCGGGTCGATGGTGGCGGTGTCGTCGGTGGCCAGCCGACTGACCCACCGGTTCATGGCGCCCTACTCGGTGGCCAAGGCCGGGGTGGACATGCTGGTGAAGGTCACCGCCGACGAGCTGGGCCGTGCGGGCGTGCGGGTCAACGCCGTCAACCCGGGCATCATCCGCACCGACCTGGTGGCGATGATCGAGGAGGAGTCCTCGGTGGGGCAGAGCTACCTGAACAACACGCCGCTGGGCCGCTTCGGCGAGGTCGGCGACGTGGCACCGCTCATCCGGTTTCTGTGTGGGCCCGAGTCCGGCTTCATCACCGGTGAGACGGTGGGCGCCGACGGCGGGCATCACCTGCGCGATGGGCCCGACTATCTGGAGTGGGCCGAAGGGTTGTACGGCGATGCCGCCCACGGCCGGGTTCCTGCGCCTGAGTGAGCGACCGGGGTTGGGGTGTGGGCGATACCGCCATGGCACCGCTTCGCTATGCGCCCTGGCGGCACCACCCACACCCCAACCCCTCTGGTGGGAACAGGAATTCGGCCGTGGTGGCTCTCCTCCTGAGGGCTGGAATCAGCCGGTGTGGGCACGACGAAGTGCCGCGACTCCTACTGCGATGCCGACGATGAGGAGGGCGGTGATCGCTGGGCTGCGGTCGGCGCCGAACAACCCGGGCGTGCTGATCACCACGCCGATCGCCGCCAGGCCGGCGGTCCCAAGGTCGGCCAGCACCTGTCGTCGGCCCACCGGCGTCGAGCGTTGACCGAAGCATCCGCAGCTGACCTCGGCATCGTTGCGGGTGAGCAGTGCGAGGAGCGCAGCGAACGCCAGGTAGAGGGCGGTGACCAACCCCCACAGCACGAACCCGCCGAACACCATCGCCGCGGCACCGACCACGATCTCGATCAGGCCGAGGATGAACGGGGCGTGCGGGCTGGTCACGCCGATGACGGCCAGGACGTCGGCCATCGTGTCGGGGTGGCGCACTTTGGACGCCCCGGCGACGAGCAACAGCCCGGCGGCCAGGTAGGGGAGTAGGTCCAACGCCGCCATGTGGTCGGAGGTTACCGACCCACTGCCGAGTCACCGAGCCAAGGGTGGCAACCCGTCCCGCTCTCACCTGATTCACCGGTTGAGGTTCCATCGGGCGGCTGACGTGTCTAAACTGTGCGACGTGACCACTTGTACCGGACTGCTTCTTAGCTAAGGCGGGACTTACCAAGAGCGCGCCCGCCCGCACCCCCCGCCCTCCAGGCCGGGGGGTTTGTTGTTTTTCCCGACAACCAGCCGGCCCGCCGCTTTCACCAGTACGACCAACCGCACCCATGCAATCGGACCCGCAACAAGGAACTCAGCCATGCCACCAGCAAACGTGACCCCAAAGAAGATGCACTTCGAGAAGTACGAGCCGTGGATCCCGGTACAGCTCACCGACCGCACATGGCCCGACCAGCGGATCGACCGAGCCCCGACCTGGTGCTCGGTCGACCTGCGCGACGGCAACCAGGCGCTGATCGACCCGATGGACCCCGCCCGCAAGCTGGCGATGTTCAACGAGCTGGTCGCCATGGGCTTCAAGGAGATCGAGGTGGGGTTCCCGTCGGCCTCCCAGCCCGACTACGACTTCGTGCGCCAGTTGATCGAAGAGGACCTGATCCCCGACGACGTCATCATCCAGGTGCTGGTACAGAGCCGCGCCGACCTGCTCGAGCGCACCTACGAGTGCCTGGAGGGCGCCCCCCGGGCCATCGTTCACTTCTACAACTCGACCAACCCGTTGCAGCGGGAGGTGGTGTTCGGGTTGGATCGCGACGGCATCGTCGACATCGCCACGACCGCTGCGCGCCTGGCCCGCAAGCTGGAAGATCGCATCCCCGGCACCGAAGTTCGCTACGAGTACTCGCCCGAAAGCTTCACGCTGACCGAGCCCGACTTTGCGATCGAGATCTGCGAAGCGGTCATGGACGTGATCGAGCCCACCCCCGATCGGCCGATCGTGTTGAACCTGCCGGCCACGGTCGAGTGTTTCACCGCCAACGTCTACGGCGACTTCATCGAGTGGTTCGGACGCACGATCTCCCGGCGGGACTCGGTCGTCATCTCGCTGCACCCCCACAACGACCGGGGCACCGGCGTGGCCGCTGCCGAGTTTGGGCTGATGGCCGGGGCCGATCGGCTGGAGGGCACGCTGTTCGGCAACGGCGAGCGCACCGGCAACCTCGACCTGGTCAACGTCGCCATGAACCTGTTCGCCACCGGCGTGGACCCACAGCTCGACATCACCGATATCGACCGCCTGCGCCGCACCGCCGAGTACGCCAACCGGTTGGAGGTGCACCCGCGCCACCCCTATGCGGGTGACCTCGTCTACACGTCGTTCTCCGGCAGCCACCAGGATGCGATCAAGAAAGGCTTTGCAGCTCTGCCCGACGACTACGACACATGGGCCGTGCCCTACCTGCCGATCGACCCCCACCACGTGGGGCGCACCTACGAGGCGGTCATCCGGGTCAACAGTCAGAGCGGCAAGGGCGGGGTGGCCTATGTCATGTCCGAGGAGCGCGGCCTCGACCTGCCGCGGCGCATGCAGGTGGAGTTCTCCAAAACGATCCAGAACATCACCGAGGATTCGGGTACCGAGATCGACCCGGCGACGATGTGGGCGGCATTCCGGCACGAGTACCTGCCCGAATCACCCGAATTCGAGCTGGTCGGCCACGAGTTGCACACCAAGGAGGGCCTGACCAAGGTGACCGCCCAGGTGCGTCGCAACGGATCGCATCACACCGTGGTGGGGGAGGGGTCCGGTCCCATCGGCGCCCTGGTGCTGGGCCTGCGCTCCGAGTTCGACGTCGACCTGGACGTTGTCGATTACGAGGAGCACGCCATCGGCGCCGGTTCGGATGCCACCGCTGCCGCGTATGTGGAGAGCATCGGCCACTCCGGCCGGCCCCGCTGGGGCATCGGGTTGGACCCCAACATCACCACAGCGTCCTTCAAGGCCGTCCTCGGTGCCCTGGAGCGTCAGCTCCGATAGGTGCTGAGGTGGGGGGCCCGCTCCGGTAACCGTTGGCCCGCGCCAAAGCCACCCACGGTCGCACTGGGTGGCTTTACTGCACCCCCTCGGGAGTAAAGCCACCCAGCTCATGCATGGGTGGCTTTACTGTGTGCCGTGCGAGAGGTGGAACACGGGGTGGTTCGGAGCGATACGCGCCAGTTCCGCCGCCGAAGCGTCGCCGTCGACCCCGTCGAAGAACGCCCCCACCTCGAACGCCCAGCGCTTCAGGTAGGCGCGCAGGATCGGCTCCTTGTCGGCGTCGGCCACCTCGCTGGCGGTGAACGCTTCGATGGACCGGCCGACCCGCAGTTCCCCTCCACCGGTGACCCGCAGGTTGCGGACCCACTGGGTCTCGCCCCGCGGCGCCACCAGGTAGCGCTCTTGACCGATCTTCAACGGGTTGACCGGCGCGGAGCGCCACTCGCCGCTGCTGCGACCCCGAACCCGCAGCTCGCGGGCACCCCACACCGAGATGCCGACCCGGGTCAGGCGCCGTACGAGCCGGTTCATCAGGTTGCGGCTGAGCCATCCCGGCGCGGCGTAGTGCGTTCGGGGTAGCCCGGCGGCAGCTGGCCGTTCGGGTGTTGGCGAGTCCGAGGCTGTCGGGTGGGCGGTGATCGAGTTCATGGATCGCTCCTGCCAGTAACCCGAGAGCACCGCTCTCGGTTCGTCCATCGTGAACTCTCGTCCCGATAAAAGCAAGAGCACTGCTCTTGTTTGTTGGCAGTGTTCTCGCTCGTCGGTCATCATGTATCGATGGAGCCCAAGCCCACCGGGGTACGCGCCCGGGCCCGCGCCGAGTTCGTCGGCGAGATCAAAGCGGCCGCCAGGTCGCAGCTGCGCACGGACGGGGCCGACTCGCTGTCGCTCCGGGCGGTCGCCCGACAGCTGGGCGTGGCCTCCTCGGCGCTGTACCGGTACTTCCCGAGCCGCGACGACCTGCTGACAGCGCTGATCTCCGACGCCTACGGCGATCTCGCTTCGGCGGCAGAACGTGCCACCGTCGAATCGGCGGGAAAGCCGTTCGTCGAGCGGTGGGTCAGCCTTGCTCGAGCGATCAGGTCGTGGGCGCTGAAGCACCGACATGAGTACGCACTGATCTACGGCAGCCCCGTGCCCGGCTACGTGGCACCCCCGGAGACCGCCAAGCCGGCCCGGCGCCTCACGTCGACATGGCTGTCGGTGCTGACCGATGCGGCTGCGGACGGTGAGCTTCTCCAGCATCGGTTCGACGCACCGCCGGCCACGGCGGAGGCCCTTGATGTCATCCGATCGCTGTCCCAGGACGCCATCGGCCGCTCGTCGGCCGCACACCCGGACGGGGCGGAGCTGAGCGATGGGCAGCTGAGGGCGGCGACCGGGGTCTGGACCCAGCTGTTCGGCCACCTCAGCTTCGAGCTGTTCGGCCAGTTCCAGAACGTGGTCGCCGATCCGGAGGAGTTCTTCGACGTGCAGATGCGGGAGGCGGGGTGCCGCCTGGCTGGACCGTCGGCGTCCGGCGACGGCCGGGACTGACCAGCGCCGAACGGGCTGGGTATCCTGCGGGCTAACCACGGCAGGACCTACCTTCGGAGCACGCATGCCTGCACAGCCAGACATCGGCGAATCGGCGCCAACCCAGTCCAGCCCCGACGACGACCACGCCCACGCCAAGGACCGCACCCACTCCTCGGGTCGTTCCGGCGCGAACTGGCAGGTGCACCATCACCGAGACGTCTCCGGGGGCGCCGCCAGGGCTGCGGTGTTCGGTATCTCCGACGGGCTCGTGTCCAACACTGCGCTCATCCTTGGCGTTGCGGGCGCCAACCCACCGGCCAACACGGTGCTGGTCGCCGGCCTGGCCGGGTTGATCGCCGGAGCGGTGTCGATGGCCGCCGGCGAGTACGTGTCGATGCAGGCGCAAAAGGAACTGATCGAGCGTGAGCTGAGCGTCGAGGCTGAGGCGATCAAGAATCATCCGGAGAGCGAACATCGCGAGCTGGTCAGGCTGTATCGGTCCCGCGGTGTCGACCGTCAGACCGCCGAACGCATGACCACCCAGGTGATGGCCGACCCCGAGCTGGCCCTCGAGGTCCATGCCATGGAGGAACTGGGCCTGCACGCCGAGTCGATCGGCTCGCCATGGCAGGCGGCCGGGTCGTCGTTCGTGGCGTTCACGGTGGGCGCCATCGTGCCGCTGGTGCCGTGGATCATCGGCTCGGGCACCGGCGCCATCGTGGCATCGGTGGTCGCCGCCACCATCCTGTCGGCCGTGGTCGGAGGTCTGCTGGCCCGGTTCACCGAACGGTCGGTGGTGCTCTCCGGGGCGCGGCAGGTGTTGATTACCGCCTTCTCGTGCGTCATTACCTACGGCATCGGTTCGGTGGTGGGTGCCAACGTCTAAGGCCGCCGCCGAAGTGGGCGGTGCACGCGCCGACCGAGCGGCGAAGGCCCAACTGGAGGATGCCGGGGCGGCATTTTCCGAGCCGGTGCGGACCTGGTTTGGCGCGGCCTTTCCCGAGGCGACCCCCGCCCAGGCCTTGGCGTGGCCGCCGATCGCGGCCGGCGAGCACACCCTGTTGTGCGCCCCGACCGGGTCGGGCAAGACGCTGGCGGCATTCCTGTGGGCGATCGACCGGCTGGGTACCGATCCCCGGCCGGACGGAGTTGGCACCCGGGTGGTGTACCTGTCGCCGCTGCGGGCGTTGGCGGTCGACATCGAGAAGAACCTGCGCAGCCCGATCCGGGGCATCGAGCTGGCGGCGCAACGGTTGGGCGGGTCGTTCACCGCGCCTTCGGTGGGGTTGCGCACCGGCGACACCTCGCAGGAGGACCGGCGCAAGATGGCCCGCCACCCGCCCGACATCCTGGTCACCACCCCCGAGTCGCTCTACCTGCTGCTGACGTCGGCCGCCCGGGAGGGACTCTCCGGTGTGCAGACGGTGATCGTCGACGAGATTCACGCGCTGGCGCCGACCAAGCGGGGCGCCCACATGGCGTTCAGCCTGGAGCGTCTCACCGCGTGGGTGACCGGCCACGACCACCCGGCCCCGCAGCGCATCGGATTGTCCGCGACGCAGCGGCCCCTCGAAACCGTGGCCGGGTTTCTCGGGGGTCGGGAGGTGAATGGGGCGGCCTCCAAGCCGCGCCCGGTGCGCATCGTCGACGCCGGTATCACCAAGGAACTCGACCTGGAGGTGCGGGTGCCGATCGAGGACATGGCGTCGCTCGGCACGATCGTCGAGGAACCCCAGGCGGGTGCGGCCGCCGCCGGGCCGCAGCGGCGCAGCATCTGGCCCTCGATGCATCCGGCCCTGCTCGAGCTGGTGGAGCAACATCGCTCGACGCTGATCTTCGTCAATGCCCGGCGCATGTCCGAGCGTCTGGCCAGCCGACTCAACGAACTCCACGACGAGGCCAACCTCCAGGCGGAGGCTGCGACGGCGACGGGCCGCTCCGACGTGGTCGCCGCCGGCGCCGAATCGATCGGTACGTCCAACCCGGACGGGATCGAGCTGGTGAAGGCCCATCACGGGTCGCTGTCGCGCGAGCGACGGCTGCTGATCGAGGACGAGCTGAAGCGGGGTGAGCTCGCAGGCCTGGTCGCCACCTCCAGCCTGGAGCTGGGCATCGACATGGGCGCGGTCGACCTGGTGATCCAGGTGGCCTCCCCCGGCTCGGTTGCCGCCGGGTTGCAGCGCATTGGCAGGGCCGGGCACCAGGTGGGCGTGCCCTCGCGTGGGCGCATCTTCCCCCGTCACCGGGCCGACCTGCTCGAGACGGCGGTGGTGGCCGAGCGCATGCACTCTGGCGAGATCGAGCACACCAAAATTGTGCGCAACCCGCTCGACGTATTGGCCCAGCAGCTGGTGGCCACGGTGGCGTTGGACGACGCCACCGTCGACGAGCTGTACGGCATGGCCAGAGCGTGTGCCAACTTCGCCGAGCTGTCCGAGGCCCAGTTTCGCAACACGTTGGACCTGGTGTCGGGCCGCTATCCGGCCGAGGAGTTCGGCGGCCTGTCGCCCCGGGTTGTGTGGGATCGTACCGACGATGTCGTCCGGGCCCGGCGCGGGACCCAACGCATTGCGGTCACGTCGGGCGGCACCATCCCCGACCGGGGGCTCTATGCGGTGGTTCTGCCCGACGGAACCCGGGTGGGCGAGCTCGACGAGGAGATGGTCTACGAGAGCCGGGTGGGGGAGACCTTCCTGCTGGGCGCCACCACCTGGCGCATCGAGGACATCACCTTCCAGAAGGTGGTGGTCACCCCGGCGCCCGGTGTGCCGGGCAAGATGCCGTTCTGGCACGGCGACGGGCCCGGCCGCCCCGTGGAACTGGGCCGTGCGGTTGGAGCGTTTGTACGCGAGGTGCGCTCCGCCAAGCGCAGTGAGGGCACCGCCCGCCTGCGGGCGGCAGGGCTGGACGAGTGGGCCACCGACAACCTGCTCGGCTACCTCGACGATCAGGCCGAGGCCACCTCGGTCGTCCCCGACGACCACACGATCGTCGTCGAACGGTTTCGCGACGAGATCGGTGACTGGCGCATCTGCGTGCTGTCGCCGTTCGGCGGCCGGGTGCACGCCCCCTGGGCGGTGGCGCTGCGCCAGCGCCTGGCCGACCGCTGGGACGAGGAGCTGGGCGAGGGCGCAGTCGAGGTGATGTGGGCCGACGACGGCATCGTCATCCGCCTGCCCGAGGCGGTCGAGGAGCTGCCGCTCGAGGAGCTGATGATCGACCCGGACGAGGCCGAGGCGCTCGTCGTGGCGGCTCTGCCGTCGACGGCGGCGTTCGCCTCGGCGTTTCGGGAGTCGGCCGCCCGGTCGTTGCTGTTGCCCAAGCGCCGCCCCGACCAGCGCACCCCGCTGTGGCAGCAGCGCCAGCGGGCGGCCGACCTGCTGGGCGTCGCCGCCAAGTATCCGCAGTTCCCCATCCTGTTGGAGGCCACCCGGGAGCTGCTGGAGGACCACTTCGACCTGCCGGCACTTCGCACCCTGCTCGGCGATCTGGCCCAGCGCCGCACCCGGCTGGTGGCCGTCGATACCGACACCGCCTCGCCCTTCGCCCAGTCGCTGGTGTTCGGCTGGGTGGCGGTGTACCTGTACGAAGGCGACGCCCCGCTGGCCGAACGTCGGGCCGCGGCGTTGGCCCTCGACCGTGACCTGCTCGCCGACCTGCTCGGCTCCGAGGAGCTGCGCTCGTTGCTCGACGCCGACGTCGTCGCCCAGGTGGAGCTGGAACGCCAGCGCCTGGCGGACGGCCGCCGGGCCCGGGACGCCGACGAGGCCCACGACCTGCTGCGCTCCATCGGGCCGCTGGCGGCCAGCGATATCGAGGTTCGTAGCGAGGCCGATGCGGCGACGGTGGGCGCCTGGATCGAGCAGCTGGTCACCGCACGACGCGCCTACGACGTGTCGATCGCCGGCGAGGCCAGGCTGGCGGCGGCCGAGGACGCCGGGCGGCTCCGCGACGCACTCGGCGTGCCTGTCTCCCTTGGGCTCCCCACCGAGTTCACCGACGCCGGTCCCACCCCGGTTCGAGACCTGGTCGGTCGCTACGCCCGCACCCACGGCCCGTTCACCGCCACCGAGCTGGCCGCCTGGTTCGGCTTTCCGCTCGATGTGGTGCGGGTGACGCTGGAGGGGTTGGCCTCCGACGGGGTGGTCAGCTCGGGCGAGTTCCGCCCGGGGGGCGCCGGCAGCGAGTGGGTGGATGCCGACGTCCTGCGCCAACTGCGGCGCCGCAGCCTGGCCGCCCTGCGGCGCGAGGTGGAGCCGGTTGATGGCGACGCCCTGGCCCGGTTCCTGCCCTCCTGGCAGCACGTCGGCAGCCGCCGCACCGGCGTAGACGCGGTGGCCGATGCCGTCGAGACGCTGGAGGGCGCCGCACTGGCCGTGTCGATCCTCGACGTCGACCTGCTGGGCGTGCGGGTGCGCGACTACTCGCCGGCGATGCTCGATGAGCTGTGCACGTCTGGCGAGGTGGTGTGGGCCGGCGCCGGGTCGCTGGGGGCCAGCGACGGTCGCATCCGGCTGGCTTTTCGAGACCGGGCGGCGCTGTTGCTGCCCGAGCCGATCGAGTCGCCCGACGAGCCGCACCACCGGGCGATCACCGAGCGTTTGGCTGCATCCGGTGCCTCCTTCTGGGGCGATCTTCAGGCCGCCGTAGCCGCCGCCGAGCTCCCCTACGACGATCCGACCGTGCTCGAGGCGCTGTGGGACCTGGTGTGGGCGGGTGTGGTCACCAACGACTCGCTGGCCCCGGTGCGCTCACGCGTGGTGGCCGGGCCGCGCCGTCGCCTGTCGTCGGGCGGTGGCGGCCGGGGACGTGGCGGTCGCGCAGGCCGGCGGGGCGCTGGCCCCCCCCGGGGGGCGCGTGTTTCCAGGCTGGGCCCGCCCGCTGCGGCCGGCCGTTGGTCGCTGGTCGCCGGGCTCACCGGTGGCGCCGCAGCGCCGTCCGGGTCCGGTCCTGGCTCAGCCTCGGTGGAGGTGCGCACCGCGCGGGCGATGAGCCTGCTCGACCGTTACGGCGTGCTCACCCGGGAGATGGCGCTGGCCGAGGGGGCCGAGGGCGGCTTCGCCGGGGTGTACCCGGTGCTCAAGTTGTTGGAGGAGCGGGGCGAGGTGCGCCGGGGGTACTTCGTCGCCGGGTTGGGCGCCGCCCAGTTTGCCCACGAGGGCGCTGCCGAGCGGCTGCGAACCGAACGGGAGTCAGCGCCCGCCGAGCCCCAGGTACGCACTCTGGCGGCGGTCGACACCGCCCAGCCCTACGGCGCCGCTCTGGCCTGGCCCGCGTCCTCCGGCAACCCCACGCGTACGGTTGGTGCCCACGTCGTGCTCATCGACGGCATCCCCGCTGCCTACCTCGACCGCGGCCAGCGCAGCCTGATCACCTTCAGCGGCGACGACGGCAACGACACCAGCAACATCGGCGACAGCCGTGGAGGAGCGACCGCCCGCACTGAGCTGTGGGTGCCTGCGATGGCGCAGCTGGTCGAGGACGGCCGGGTGTCCAAGATGGAGCTGACGACGATCGACGGCGAGCCGTCGTCCTCCCATTCGCTGGCACCCAGCTTCAAAGCGGCCGGCTTCCAGACCGGCTACCGGGGCCTTACCCTCCGCTGAGCATGGAATCGACCCTTAGGCTGTCGGGCTCCAGAGATACGAGGGTCGCAGTCGCTTTCTGATGCTCAAGTGCTCCCGAGCATGAAGATGGCGAGCTTCGTGGCAGCAGTGTGAAACCTGCGAGGGAACTGTGAATTTCGCCCAGAGTGAGCTGGGCCAGGCGTGGTCGTGCAATCCCAGTAGCGCCGCGACGTGTCATGCGCCAGTTGATAGGGACCAGGGCTGCGCCAGCTGCATGGGACCACTTG